>CAYQAQ010000247.1:1278-5294 GCA_964415495.1 uncultured candidatus Brocadiaceae bacterium
GATCACCGCGACGCCGCCCGCGAGCTTGGCCAGGCGTTCCTGGAGCTTCTCGCGATCGTAGTCGCTCTTGGTGTCTTCGATTTCCTTGCGGATCGACTTGATGCGCGCCTGGACATCCGCGCGCTTGCCGGCGCCCTGGATGATCGTGGTGTTTTCCTTCTCGACCTTGACCGACTTGGCCTTGCCGAGATCGGCGAGTTCGACGTTCTTGAGGTCGATGCCGAGATCTTCGAACAGCGCCTTGCCGCCGGTGAGGACCGCGATGTCCTGGAGCATGGCCTTGCGGCGATCGCCGTAGCCCGGCGCCTTGATGGCGACGCACTTCAGAATCTTGCGCATGTTGTTGACGACCAGAGTGGCCAGCGCTTCGCCTTCGACGTCTTCGGCGATGATGACCAGGGACTTGCCGGACTTGGCGACCTTTTCGAGCAGGGGGATGATTTCCTGCACGTTGCTGATCTTCTTTTCCGCGATCAGGATGTAGGGGTCTTCGAGTTCAGCGATCAGCTTGTCGCCGTCGGTGATGAAGTTCGGGCTGGTGTAGCCGCGATCGAACTGCATGCCTTCGACCACGTCGACTTCGTCGTGTAGGGCCTTGCCCTCTTCGACGGTGATGACGCCGTCTTCGCCAACCTTCTGCATGGCGTCGGCGATCTGCTTGCCGATGTCATTGTCATTGTTGGCCGAAATCGAACCGACCTGAGCGATCTTCTCGAAGTTGCCCTTCACCTGCACGGCCTGCTTGCCGAGGCTGGCGATGACGGCGGCCACGGCCTTGTCGATGCCATTCTTGATGTCGAGCGGGTTGACGCCGGTAGCGACCGCCTTGAGGCCCTGGCTGAAGATGGCTTCGGCGAGCACGGTGGCGGTGGTGGTGCCGTCGCCGGCCTGGTTGCCGGTCTTCGACGCGACTTCCTTGACCAGTTTGGCGCCCATATTTTCAAAAGGGCAGCGCAGTTCGATCTGCTCGGCGACGGTGACGCCATCCTTGGTCACCTGGGGCGAACCCCAGCTCTTGTGGATGATGACGTTGCGGCCCGACGGGCCGAGGGTGCACTTGACCGCGCGGGCGAGTTTTTCGACGCCGCTACGGACCTTGTCGCGCACATCTTCGTTGAAGACGATCGTTTTTGCAGCCATGGGTGCTCCTAAAGAAGGGTATCAGAGGGGATCAGAATGACGGATGGGAACGAGGTTCCCCAGGAAGGTGCCAACCCGGAGCACGCGATGTGCCAGAGTTCAAAACCCTGTCTCAACAGAGAGTTATGACTTTTGAGGAGTCGGCTACCACGGCCAAGGCGACCTTTCGGGTCAGACTGACAGGGTGGGTGGCGGCGGCGATGCCTCTGCAGAGGAGCAGGGAGCAACGTACGGATGCTCTCCCTGGGATCGCCACTCTCCTGAGTGGCGTGCATCGCCGGCCACTCAGGAGAGTGGCGATCCCGGGGTGGGTTTTCGCCGGTCATGACGTGGGATGGAATCCCAGCGTCTGTGTGCGTTTATCAGGTCGTGGCGGCGGGCGCAGCCGCGCTCGCCGTGGCCGCAGCCGGAGCGGCGGCCGCGGGGGCCTGCTCACTCTTGGTTTTGCTGCGATAATCCGCGCTGCGATTGTAATCCGTCTCCCAAAAGCCGTCGCCCTTGAACAGGACGGCGCCGCCGCCGCTGAACATCCGGGTCACCTTGGCAGTCTTGCACTGCGGGCACTTGCTGAGCGCCTTGTCCTTGATCGACTGGAAGTGTTCGACGATCCCGCACTGCGGACAGGCGTATTCGTACGTGGGCATAGGGGTTGGTTGCCGTCCGGGGTTGTGCGAACGGGTCGTTCATGCTAACGCATCTCCTCTGAGGCACAACGAATGGACGGAAACCCTCAGCCTGTCGCCAGTTACCGCCATATCGCCGTGGTCGGGACGGATACCGGCGTGGGCAAAACCACGGTGGTGGAGCGCCTGGTGATGGCCCTGCGCGAACATGGCCGGCGGGTGTGGCTGCATAAGCCAGTGGCCTGCGGCGACTGGGACGGCACCACCGCCGACGATGGCCGGCGACTGGCCGCCGTGGTCGGCGATGGGCAGCCTGTCGCCACCGTGTGTCCGCATCAATTCCCCGAGCCGGCATCGCCGCATCTGGCCGCCCAGGCCGCTGGGTGCACCGTGTCGGCGGTCCAGTTGGCTGCCGGCGTGGACGCGGTGATCGGCGAGCACGACCTCATTATCGAGGGTGCCGGTGGTCTGTTGACGCCGCTGGCAGCCGATCGGTCGACCATCGTCGATCTGCTCAGCGGGCGCGGGATACCGCTGGTGATCGTGACGCGGCCGGATCTGGGCACGCTCAATCAGACGGCGTTGACCGTCACGGTGGCGCGCAGCCATGGCTTGCGCGTGCTCGGCTTGGTGCTCAATCGTCCGCTTCCGGTGGTGGCTTCGTTGGCGACCGACACGGCAGCGGTCGAACTGGCCGCCTGCTGCGGCCTGCCGATTCTGGCGGATCTCGCGCATGGCGACCTTACCACGACCGCGCTGGCAGGCGTGGTGGCGGCGATGCGTGGTGCGTGACGTGGCGCAGACGCTGTGCGGCATTCCGGCCTGAACTCCTGGAGTGAACGCCGTTGGCCCTCACCATCCCGCCCTGGAGTTGCCATGCGTGCCGTGCTCGTTTGCTGTCTTGCAGGTGTTCTCGCCGCTGCCGTGCCGGCCCAGCCGCCGGTGAGCGGGCCGATCAATACCAACGTCGCCGATCCGGCGCAGCCGCCCATTTTCAGCGAATCCCAACCGTTTTTCGCTGAGATCACGGTGCAGAACCCGTATGACAAAGCGGTGCGGGTGAGCGACATCGACAGCACCTGCACCTGCAGCGTGCTGGAACTGGAACGTCATTTCCTGCTGCCGTTCGCCACCACCACGCTGACCGTGCAGGTCGATAACGCCAATCGCAGCGACCGTGAACGCTTGGGCGTGTCGCTGTATCTCAGCGATCCCGATTTTGATCCGATCGAAATCGTCGCGTTTTGGCAGGTGCGCGCGCATATCGCGGTGGATTCACATCTGCACCATACCGACCTCACCACCCGTCCGCCACGCGCGTTCCGCGATGTCTATCGCTATCCCAGCAAATCACGTCCCGACGAACTGCATCGGCTGAACCGCCAGATCCGTCTGCTGTCGCCAGCGGAGGAAGTCCCGGCCGGCGGCCTGCAGGTCGAACGCATCGAGGCCCCGGGTCCGATCTGGACGATGACCGCCAAGCCGCAAAGCGACGGCAGCGTGGTGCTAGAAGCCGCCGGCCAAGCCGGTGCTACGCCGCCCATCGGCGTCAGCGACGAAACCATCGTTGTCCACACCAATCACCCGCAGAAGCCGCGCATCGAACTGGTCTTCACCCAGTACGTCGGCCTCGATGCGGGTCAGGTGGCTTTCGATCCGGACGCGAAGCGGGAGTAATCCATTGCCTCGGTCCGGAAGTCCGGAAGTCCGGAAGTCTTGTCTGCACGGTTGGTGCGGCGCTTTTCGAAGCCCCACCACGCAGAGGTACAAGGCCGTTTTCGCTAAAACCTCGGCATAGTCGACTTCCGGACTCCCGGACTTCCTGACCGAGGCAATGGACGCCCCCCTTGCCCCCATCCCCTAACGCGCTCAACTGCCGCCCCATGCCCAAGCCCCGTGTCCTTGTCCTGCGTGCTGCCGGAACCAATTGCGAGATCGAGACTGCGCATGCGTTCACCCTTGCGGGTGCGGAGCCGACCATCGTGCACGTCAATCGTTTGCGCGAGCGACCCGCTCTGCTGCGTGAGCACCAGATGCTGGCGATCCCGGGCGGTTTCAGCTACGGCGACGACATCGCCTCGGGCCGGGTGTTCGCCAATGAATTGATGACCGCGCTGCGCGAGGACCTGCTCGCCTTCGTCGAGCGCGGCGGCTTCGCCATCGGCATCTGCAACGGCTTCCAGGTCCTGGTCAAGGCCGGCCTGCTGCCGCGCCTCGACGGCCAGGCCACGCAGCAGGCCACGCTCACCGACA
>CAYQAQ010000248.1:0-4526 GCA_964415495.1 uncultured candidatus Brocadiaceae bacterium
CTCTCAGAAGGCGACCGCTTGGTCTGCGGCACGGTCGAACTGGAGTTTGCGCTCGACCGCGGCGGTGCCGATCGCGTGCGCGTGGTGCAAGGGCCGTTGGCGGGGCGCGCGCTGCCGCTGCGTAGTTCCATCGCGGTGCTCGGGCGTGCCGACAGCGACGCCGACGTCGCCTTGAATGATCATGCGGCCAGCCGGCAGAACACGGAGCTGCGCTTTATCGATGGCCTGTGGACAGTGCGCGATCTCGGCTCACGCAATGGCACGGATTATGACGGTGCCCGCTTACCCGCCGAAGTCGTGGTGCCGCTGCATTCAGGTGCCCGCTTGCGCATCGGTGCCAGCACCGTCGATTTTCTGGATCGTCGCGTCGAAGACCTCGCGAATCACGTGCTGTTCGGCTATCGCTTAGAAGAACGGGTGGCCGCTGGGCCGGGTGCCGTCATCTATCGCGGTCGCGGCGATGATGGTACCTTGGTCGCGCTCAAGGTCCTCGATCCGGGGCGCGCCTGCAACACCATCACGTTAGCCCGCTTTATCAGCAGCGGACGCGCCCAGACGCGCTGGCAGCATCCGCACTTGGTGCCCACCCTCGCTGCCGAACGTGATGATGAACATGCGGTGGTGATCTCGGACTGGATTGGGGGCGGCTGTTTGGCCACCCGTTTGGCCACTGGTCAAGCCTTGCCGGTCGAGATCGTCCTCGACTGGGCGATCGATATCGCCCACGGTCTGGAGGCCGCCGCCGACCATGATCAACCCCATCGCGCGCTGCGACCTGGCAACTGCCTGATCGCGGACGATGGCAAGGTCCTGATCAGTGACCCGGCTTGCGCGACCGTCTACGATCCGCACCAGCCGCATGGCCCGGTGCCACCGCATTATTTGGCTCCCGAGGAATTGACTGGCAACGAGCCCACCGCGCTCGGCAATCAATTCAGTCTCGGTTGTATCCTGCATCATGCGCTGAGTGGACGGGCACCCTTTGGGGCTCCTGATCGCAGTGCGGTTGCCCAGTCGCGATTGAACCAGTCTCTGCCGGCCATCGACGGCCTGAGCGCGGACGTCACCAAGGTCTTGGCGCGTCTGCTCGCGCGCCAAGCTGCCGATCGCTATCCCTCGTGGGCCGAAGTCATTGCCGATCTCGAGGCCGTGCGCGGCGGCAAAGGTCCGCAAACCGGCCTCTTGCCTCCGGGCCGGAGCGTGCTGACCGGCGGTGGCACCGCGCGCGGCGCCACCGCAGCACGAAGTTCGACCCGGGCCGTGCACCGCAGCGAGCGCACCGACCCCGGCACCGAAGCGATTCCCGCCCGAGCACCCACACGACCGGCTGCCGATCGCGTGGTGATTCCCAACTGGGCATGGCAAGGCGGTATCGCCTTCATCGTTCTGGTTGCCGTCATTGGGTTCGGCTTGCCGGCCCTGAAGCGCGCGAACGCCTCCTCCGCAGCCGGTGACTCGAGTCCGACGCCGACCCCAGTGACCACTCCGGTGACGCCGCGCCCGCAACCGTCAAGCTCACCGCCAGCAGCGAGCGTCTCCGCGCCCGTGGCCCCGGCACCAGCGGTGCCGACCACGGCGGCAACGCCGACACCGGCCGACGTTACCGCTTATCCGGTCGCGGTGCACAGCAGCCTGTTGCTGATTCGTCCGGGCCAATGGGAGTCCGCCACCGTCATCGATGCGCACGGCGACGAGCGGAGCGGCGATCTGCGTCTCGACGGCAGTGTTCTCTCGCTGCGCAGTGCTGGCACCACGACCGCTCTGACACCGGCACAGGTGCAGGCGGTGCGCTTCACACCACCGCAGGATCCCGATGCGCGGCAGGGCGATGCGCGCTTTGCGTCGCGCCGTTATCTCGAAGCCGCCGAGGCCTATCGCGCCGCCCTCGCCCGCCATCCCGATCATCCGCATCTGCGTCAACGCGTGGCGCAGGCGCATGAGCGTGCCGAACAGGTGCAGACGGCGCGTGACGCCTTGCCCGCCGCCATCGCTACCGGTGATCATCACAGCGTGCTCAATCAGCTGACCACGTACATCGAACTCGCCGATCCCCGGCGGCTCGAACCCGAGTGGCGTCAAGCCATGCTCCTCGCCTGGAAGGACCAACGCGCCGCGGCAGCGCCAGCCGACAGCCAACGCTGGCGTCAAGCCGCTGCCCGCACCGGCTTGATCCTCGATACGGGAAGCATCGTGATCGCGCCGACACCGCCGACGTCCGATCCGATCACGGAGCCGGCAGCAGCGCCAGAGCCGGCAGCAGCGTCAATCGCGACGCCAGCGCCAACGCCGACATCACCTCCCGCTGCGGTCGTGTCCGCGTCGGTCAGCGCGCCGACCACGCTGGCCGCTGCGACGGTCGCCTTTGCCAATGGGCCGGCGCCACGTCTGGATCCCACATTCCGCGCCATCGGCCGCGTCGGCGGACCTGGTGCGCAATATATCCGCAGTGTCGGTATCGATGGCACCACGGCCTGGGGCAGCGGCGACGGTTTCACGGTCCGAGTCGATCTCGCGAGTGGCCGCGCCACGGTCGAAGGGACGCCGGTCGATGACACGGCTCCGTGGAATGCGCGCGCGATCACGCATCCCAAAGACACCGTACGCTTGACCGACCCGCGTAACGGCCAGACCTACGCCATCACCACCAAGCAGGTGCATCCCATTCTGCAGCAGCCGCTGCTGACCAGCAGCGCTGGGTGGCAAATGTGGGGCTGGAGTCATCACGACGTCGCCGAAGGCACCAAAGGCGTGCGCTGGGGACCGCTGATGGCGGACAGCCGCGGCTATGATGTGTGGCTCATGCCGCAGGGTCGCATCGGGGTGCTGTGCTGGACCGATGGCGGTAACAGCGTGCTCACCCGCGATCCACGTGATCTCAACCAAGCCAACGTCGCCGTCGAACAGGGCGAAGAACCCGGCAGTTCCGGCGGTATGGCTACGCTCTTCATGCTCATCGACCCCAGCGATGGCAGCCCGGTGTCCGGTACGTTCGTGCGCAGCCATGTCACGCCGCGCACCATCGATGCCTGGGGCCGCGTCATCTTGCCGCGCGCCATCGACGGTGCCAAACCGCTGGCCCCGAGCGCCAGTGATGCTGGTGGCGGCATCACCATCCTCGACAGCGATCTGCGCCGCACCGTCGTCAACCTGCGCATCGGCGGTGGTACCGCCAATGGCAGCGAAGAATTCGGCGTGCTCGCCGTGCACGATCGTTGGCTGGTGCTCGGCGGCACTACTGCCGCCGATTTGCCGGCTCTCGGTGGCGGCGCGAAGCGCAAGGCCGACGACGGCCAAGATGCGTTCTTCTGCGTGCTGCGCTTGTGGTGAGCTGACGTCGACGGGCGCTGCCGCCATCGCGAGCCATGCCTACGCGCGAAAGCGCGTCTCCGGAATCACGATCAGAAATGGCTCAGCCCATTGGGTGGCATCGTCGACGTTCCACGCCACGGGCGTCGTGTCGTCGGGGCCACTCAGCCGCGCGAGGCGCAGACCGTGATTGCCGCCGCTGACCAACAGCGCGGGACCGTCACCGCTTTCTTCGATCGGTGTGAGCACCGCGGGTGCGGGCGCGTCGTCGTGCCAGCCAGTGACGGCACACCAGGTCCACACGTCGTCGACCTCCAAATGAATGGCGCTCACCGATCGTCCGGGACCGGTGGCGTTGAAGGTCGCCATGGTGGCTTCGGCGAGATTGGCGTTGGATTCGATGTCAATGTACATGGCGGTCTCAAGGAGAGGTCATCGCATGCAAGCCGCGTCGCCACGGCTGCTGCGCACGCGGAGGCAATGCGGCGATCGCACGCTTGAAGCGACGATGTTGCCAGAAGTACTGGCTGGGGAAGCGGACAACGGCGCCCAACATCGCGTCCATGCCACGTTGGGTGACCGCAGCGTCATCACCGTCCATGGGCAGCGGTCGCCCGATGAACAGACGATTCCTACCCGGTCCAACGCGAACACAGATCATCGGCACCAAGGGTGCGTTCAGGCGGCGCGCTAATACGGCCGGGCCGTGATGCAGCAGGGTCGACACCGCACCGAAATAGCCGGGGCAGCCTTCCTCCGGTTTCGGCAATTGGTCCGCCATCAGGCCGAGACCACCCCCGCTGCGCAAATCGCGCAGGAGTTGCACCGCACCGCGCCGATCCCCATGACGCACATAGAGCACGCTCATGCCCAGAGTTTTGCGGATAGCGCTGATGTGGGCTTCGAAGATCGCGTCAGCCTGGCGCTTCACGTAGACGAAGACCGGTTGCAGATGACGCGCACCGCAAGCGGCGGCGGCATCCCAATTACCGAAGTGGCCGGTCAAAAAAACCAATGGCCGCCCCTGGGCAATCAGATGCGCAAACCAGCGCGGGTTGGCGACCGTGGCCACCGACGGCAGTCCGCCCATGGTCCAGATCTCCAGAAAGGTCGCGCCCATGTGGGCATAGCTGCGTTCGACCACACGCCGACGCGCCGTGCCCTGCAGGCCAAGAACCCGCCGGACCTGGTCGCTCGACACGCGACGCCGGACGCCGAGG
>CAYQAQ010000248.1:4536-5257 GCA_964415495.1 uncultured candidatus Brocadiaceae bacterium
GCCAAACGCCCCAGGGCAGCGCCGAGGCGGCAGGCCGTGTCCGAGGACAAGGCCGCCAACCCGGTAAACAGCACCACATACACCAGCGCACGCATGGCGGGCACCATCGCACACCAGCGACGGTCCGGAAGGCCCGATCACCGTTGACCTCACTTGGTCTCACCGAAATGCCACCCATAGGCCTGACCTATGGACCGGCCGGCGATTTTGCATGCCTCGCCCTGACGAGGCTTGACAGAATGCCCGAACGCATCGACCGTGCGCCGGACCCGGAAAAGGACTCTCTCCCATGGCTATCACCAAAGTGTGGATCGACGAAGGCTGCATCGTCTGCAATGCCTGCGAGACCGCCTGCCCGGAAGTGTTCAACGTCACCGAAGATAGCTGCACTATTCGTCCCGAAGTGCGCGTCGACGCCGCGAATGACGAAAACCGGATCGCCCAATCGCCCCTGGCTGGCGATTTCGGCAATGAACTGGAAGATCAGATCATTGAGGCCGCTGAAGGCTGCCCGGTCGAAGTGATTAAGTTCGTCAAAGAGTAGTTGGTCCACGCTTTCGCGTTTCGGGTGAAGGGATTGCGCTCTGGGTGCCATCGTGCATCCAGGGTTTCCGGCTGTGTTGGCTGAGAGTTGGCTGAGACCGCCTCCATAGTTGCCTAGCGAGGGCGGAAAAGAACCGCTCAAGTCCCGACCGTCACCACCGTTACTGCCTGCACGGAC
>CAYQAQ010000249.1:0-5250 GCA_964415495.1 uncultured candidatus Brocadiaceae bacterium
GTGCACCGAGGTCGCGCAGCGAGCCTTCCGGAACACGGACGCGGACCGGGATGTCTTCATCGCTGCGGCGCAGATCGCCGACGTAAGCACCGTCGAAGAGACCGGCGATGAACGCCTGCGTCTCGCGTGGATCGATGCCGTATTGCGCCATGCGGCCGCGATCAGGATTGAACACCAGGACCGATTCCTCGCGGTCGGCGTCGGTTGCGATATCGATCGCGCCCTCCAGAGATCCGCCTGGTTGCGCTTCGGCGCTGATGTAGTCGCGCAGCGCTCGCGCGGCGCGCAGCACACCGGGGCCGTCTTCACCGCGGATGCGCACGCTGATGGGCTGGCCCTGCGGCGGTCCGCCTTGCTGGGGCGACATCGACACCTGGATGCCATCGACGGAATAGCGGGCGACGATCTCTTCGGCTAACTCGTTGATGTACCCGTTGGGATCGGCGAAGGCGCGCTGGTCGCGCCCGGCGACTTCGGCTTGAACGAAACCGTAGCCGGGTCCCCACAGCGGCTTGTACGTGGTATCCACTTGCAGCCCAGCCATGCCGGTGGCGCTGGTAATGTATTCTGGCCCACGCGCGGCGAGATCGGTGGCAATAGTGCGCACCACCGCATCCGTGCGGTCGACGGGAGTGTCCGGCGGCATGGTGACGCGGACTTCGGCGATGGCGGCGTCGCTGGGGAAAAAGTCGAGCTTGAGAATGGGCTGCTTGCCCTGCGCGGCAGCGGTGCCGGATTGGACGAGCACCCCGATCGCGAGCAGAAACAGCAATGCGGCACTGCCGATCGCGAGCCAGGGATGGCGCAGACTGACACCTAAAGCCCGATCATACGCGCGGGCAACGCGACCGAGTGGTCCGGGATCATTGAGGTGACCATCACCATCAGCGCTGCGCAAGCGCATGGGGCCCAAAATGCGATCGGCCTGCTGTACGTGCAGAGGCAACAAGAACAGCGCTTCGAGCAGGGCGATGATCAAAGCCACCGTGACGCCGATGGGGATCAGGGAGAAGAATTCGCCGACCACACCGGTCATCATCAGCAGTGGTAGGAAGGCGGCGATGGTGGTGGCGCTGGCGGCGACCAAGGGCCACGCGACGTCGCTGACGCCTTCGACGATGGCATCGGTGAGTCGGAAACCTTCCTCACGCTTGCGCACAATCGTGTCGATCACCACCACGGCATTGTCGACCACGATGCCGATGACGATCACGAAACCGAGCAGCGACAACTCGTTAATGCTTTCGCCAGTCAAACGGAAGTAGAGCAACGATCCCAAGAAGGAGAACACCATGCCGGTGATGGTCAGCGCCGCGGCGCGCAGGCCGATGAACAGGGTCAGCGTAATGATGACCAGAATCGCACCTTGAATCAGGGTCCAGGTCAGCACCCCGAGCGAGTCGCTGATGCTGATGGTAGAATCCAAGCTGTAGCTGATGCGGAAACCGCCGGACTGGCCGCGTTCGGCGACGAAGCGATCGACTTCTGCTTGGACGCGTTCCTTGATCGTGCCGGCGTTGCCGGCCGCATCCTTGACCACCTTGCACAGCACGGCGTCGAGGCCGTCCATGGTCACGATGACGCCGCCATCGATGCGGCGTGCGCCGCTCGCCGCGTGATCGACGAGATCCCCGACCAGGAGCGGATTGCCGGCACCATCGACGCGAATCACCACCGCGTCGAGATCACCTGGTTCACGATAGCGGCTGGCAATGCGCACGACCTTTTCGCCATCGGCGGCCTGGACCGTGCCGGCTGGCAGCTCGACGCCGGCGGCCTCGAGGGCGTTGGTGACTTGGGCCAGCGTCGTGCCGGTGGCGCGTAAGCGCGCGGGATCCAGCACCAGTTCATACTGCTCCATGCCGTCGCCCCACAGATCGACGCGCTTAATGTCGGGGAGACTTTCTAAGCGGACGCGCAGTTCTTTGGCCAGCAGCGTGAGCTGGCGCCGTCCCGCGGACTGCGGCGAGCCATCGCCGAGCAGGCCGACTTGCAGGACCGGCAGCCATTGATCGGTTTCGACCTCGGCGAAGACGGGATCGAGCGGTTTGCCATTCACTGCGGGCAATCGGTTCTGCGCTGCCAACACGCGCAAGCGCATCTCCTGATAGAGCTTGGGATAATCCGTATCGTCGATGAACTTAATCTGCAGCTCGGCCTGGCCGCGAATCGAGGTCGATTTCACGTATTCGAGATCATCCATGCCGCGAATGGCGTCTTCGAGCGGCCGGGTCACCAGCCGTTCGACATCTTCCGCGCCCGCCCCAGGATAGACCACGGTGACCGTCGCCTCACCGAATGAGAAGTTCGGATAGCGGTCGACCGGGATGGTCGGGATAGCGAAGACGACGGCGAAGAAGGTAACGCCGATGAAGATCAGGTTCATCAGCACCGATTGGCGCAGACCGAAGCGAATGAGAGGACGCATACGTTTTAACCGTGCGGAACCAGGCGGATGCCGGCCGGGATCGCGCTGGGTGCGATGATGATGGCGGAATCCGTGCGGCGCAGCGGCGAAATCACGTGTTCCTGACCTTCTTGATCCTTGAGGACCGCGCGTTCGAAGCGCCACTGCACCAGATCGCTGGGGATCGTGAGGGCACCGGGATCGTTAACCGTCAGCGTCAATTCCGCGGTCAAGCCGCCGCTGGCTTCGCCCAAGTGGTCGGCGGTGACCGTCAGTTCAACCAAACGTTTGCGCGAGACGGCGTCGAAGGTGACGTCGACGCGGCGCAGGCTGGCCGGGACGGCCTCGGCCTGGGTAAAGCGCAGGTTCAGCGTGCCCTCGGCATGGAGTCGGCGCACGGCTGCGACTTCCGCTTCATCGAGGCGGAAGGCGAGAACGAGCGTGCCGACATCGGCGAGCCGCAAGACCGGTTCGCCAGG
Organism: uncultured candidatus Brocadiaceae bacterium; assembly: GCA_964415495.1. GTDB lineage: Bacteria > Planctomycetota > UBA11346 > UBA11346 > UBA11346 > CAYQAQ01. The sequence goes on from CAYQAQ010000249.1 coordinate 2,887, forward strand.
CGCGACCAGGGCGCCGATTTCGCGCAGGCGTTCGGTGACGATCCAGCCGGCCGGACCGACCATGTCGTGTCGGGCGCGCCGTTCGCGCGCTTCGCTGGCACGGGCGGCGGCGGCTGCGAGGTCGGCTTCGGCGGCTGCGATGGTGGCGGCGTCGGCCGCGACCGCGATGCGTGCGCGTTCTTGGTCGAGCCCACGCGCGTCGCGGGTTTGTTCGCTGGCGCGGCCATCGCTCGCGAGGCTGTCGAAGCGCTTAAACTCACGGGTGGCAAAGTCCAATTCGGCTCGATGGCGTTCGGCATCGAGCCGTCGCGCCTGCGCCGCTGCCGTCGCCGCGGCGTGGGCCGCTTCGGCTTGGGCCACGGCCAGATCGGCGAAAACCGCATCCAGACGCACCACCGGACCGCTATCGGCGGGAATAGCCTGACCGACATCGACGGTGATGTCCGCGATGCGTCCACCTGGTTCGGGCGCCAGATCCAAGGTGCGGATTGGCTCGGTATAAGCGGTGATCCGGCGCACCACGTGGGCGGGATGGGCGAAAGGATCGTAGCCTTCAGCGGCCGCGGCCCCCACAGCGACAGTGGCCAGAGCGGTAAGCAAAAGGGCGTACGACGCCGGACGCAGGACGCGATGCGGAAACATGTCAGGGCTCCAGGAAGGCGAGGAAGACCGCGGTCGTGCGACGGGCGAGCGCTTCAGCGCCATCGTCGTCGCGCCATTGGCGCTGCAGCATCAGGCCGTCGACGGTGGCGGTGAACATGCGGCACAGCCCCGGCACATCCGGATGCGGACGGAATTGCTTGGCAGCGATGCCGGCGGTGATCAGGGCGTGCAGCAAATGTTCCCATTGCTCCAAAGTCTGCAGGATGGCCGGCTGCATGTCGGCGCGCAGATCCGGATGCTGACGAGCGAGGGCGAAGAGTTCCAAGAACAGGCGGCAGTTATCGCACGACTCGTGAAGCAGATGGGTGAGGCCAGTGATGAGCAGGGCTTCCAGCGCCGCGCGCGGATCAGCGAGGTTGGCGGTCGGTGTCTGATCGGCCGGCTGTTCACTGGGAATGGCGGCCGCCAGCGTCGGCATGTGGGCAAGGGCGGCGCGAATGCCTTCGCGGTCCTGGGCGCATTGGCTCAAGCAGCAGGCGAGCAGCAGCGCTTCTTTGGACGGGAAATACTCATACACGGTCCCCTTGCCCACCTGGGCGGCCGTGGCGATGTCGCCGATGCGGGCGGCAGCGAAGCCCTCGCGACGGAAGGCCTCGCGCGCGGCGACGATCAGGGCTTCGCGCTTATCCGATTTTTCCATGGGCGGTTTTTCCGACCGACTGGTCGGTCGGCAAGTGCTAAGTTCCGAACCGTGCAAGGCGTTCTAAGGTCCGGCCCATGGCCCATGAGAGTGCAGTCGAAGCCGCCTGGGCAGCCTACCGCAACGGCGATTCAGCGAGTGGGATAGCTCAGGCCGAAGCCGTGGTCCTCGACCAGCCCGGTCACGGGGAGGGCTGGTACATCCTTGCCCTGAATCTGGAGCGCGCCGGTCGCCACGGGGCTGCCGACCGCTGTTTCCAGCGCGCTGCCCGCGCCCATACCGCCCCGCAGTCGCCGCCGTATCGCGTGTCGTGGCGTCGCTTCGTCAGCGTCGTTGAGAACGTCGCCAGCGGCCTCCCGGATGAATTACGCAGCAGTTTGGCCGAAGTGTCGCTGGTGCTGGCCGATTATCCCGACCCGCATCAATGGGACGAAGACGACGACGAAGAAATCCTCGGCCTCTTCGAGGGCGCCCCGCGCAGCGAACGCATGGACGCCGAAGCCAGCGGCATGCTCACGCCCCGCATCTCGCTGTTCCGGCGTGCGCATGAACACGCCTGCAGCTCACGTCAAGATTTCGCCGCCGAAGTGCGCAGCACGCTGATCCACGAACTCGGCCATTATCTCGGGTATGGCGAAGAAGATGTGGAGCGGCTGGGGTGGGGGTGAAAAGAGTGGCGAGTGGCGAGTGGCGAGGGTGTGATCAGGCGGCACCCGGACCGGGGCAAATGATCACGCATAATCTAACAGCCGATGCCCGGGATTCTTCTCTGCCGCGCTGCGTTTTTCCCAGGTCGTCGCGAAGAGCACCACCGGGCGATCCTGACGATCGCGCGCAATCGTGGCGTTGTACGGTTTTTGAAAGGTCTCGACATCACCATCGAGCCAGGCGCTGCACTCGTAGGGCAGCGGGGTCAGATGGGTGTCGACGCCGTATTCGTCGCTGAGCCGATACTGCATCACTTCGAATTGCAAACGGCCAACGGCGGCGATGAAGGGATCGCCCTGCGGATTGTCCCACGGCCGCAACTGCTGGACCGCGCCTTCGGCGGTCAGTTGCGC
>CAYQAQ010000250.1:0-5216 GCA_964415495.1 uncultured candidatus Brocadiaceae bacterium
ATCCTGTGGTATCCGTGGCCGCTGGTGACCGGCCCGCCGCCAGGCGAACGCCTGGGTGCAGAACTGGCGGGAATGATGGAAGACCTGCGCCAACTCCCTGCCTTGCTGCGGCCGGATCGCGAACAGTGGGTGAACCGGGCGCTGGCGCAGTTTTCCACGGGGCATCAGGTTTTCCAGGGTCACACCGGATCCTATCTGCAGATGTATTGGGCGGCGGCTATCGACCCTGATACCCATGGCGGCTGGCCGTATCGACACCGATCGGTTTGGCAGCAAGAGCTTCGCGCGACGGTCATTGCAGAATTAGAAGCGCGCCTGGGCGATGCTGAAGATCCGCATGCGATGTGGATCCAGGCCGGTTATTGGATGGCCAAGCTGGTCGAGGCGATGCGGGAACGGAACAATCGTTCGCCCTTCCTGGCCGCGTGGGAACAGCACCACGCCACCTTCCGCAGCGTGGCCGAAGGATCGCCCTGGCTCGCTTGGCGCATGCTGGGGTTCCTCCCGCATGCGGTCCACCCGCAGATGCATCGGGTCCGTTCGGTGCGGCATATCATTCGCGCCCTGGTCGATGATTCGGCGCTGGCGATCACGCCTGTGCCCAGCCGATTCTTGGCGTGGTGCCATGCCCGCGATCCAGGCGTGGGCTTCGCCTTGGGTGATGCGCAGAGCGGGACTTCCGGTTCGGATCCGCTCAGCGCGTGGCGGGCCCTCGCCGCGCCCTCCACCTTGGCTGACCTGCAGGCTGCCCTCGCCGCAGTGCCGAGTGACGCGGGCCCGGAGGTGCGCGAACCGCTGCTGGATGCTTGGGTGGCTTTGTTTCACGGGCGAGCCCAGGGACATGATGTGCGCAGCATGCTGAGGCCTTTTTTCGCCTCTGGGCAGGCGAGCGGTCTGCTCATGGATCGCTTGCCGGATCTGATGCTGTGGCAGTGGGCTGAACGCGAAGACGACGATTTTCTCGAACCTCTGCGCCAGGCTTTGCTTCCTCGCGAGCGGGCCTACGACCTCGACGCTCTGCAACGCGCGCTCGCCACGGTACGGTGGGATGACGATCCGGCGCCGGCCATCGCCGCCATTCGGCGCGCGTTCGGCAATCCCTATGGAGCCCTGGTCATCGCCGATGCCTGTGTTGCGCAGGGGCGTCTCGACCTCGCCGAACCGATGCGTCACCAGGTGCAGGATGTCCTGCAAGCCTATGGTCGCTATCTGCGGGTGCGCGGCTTCGCTCGCCGGGATCAAGCCGTGAGCTACGGCTGGAGCAGCTTGGTCTTTTCAAGTTCCCTCGCCACGGCAGCCGCGGCCATCCCGGCGGGGGATCGCCATATCGACTTGCGCGGGGAGCGTCCGTGGGAGTCGGTTTACTTGGCCATAGCGCAGGCGCATCTGCTGCTCAACCAGGATGGGCAGGCGATTGAGGCGCTGATCCGCTCGACCAGTGGTGAGAGCTTTGACCACGTGTTCGTCGGCCCCTATGGCTCTGTGCGCAACGCCCCTGCGCTGCGCACCTGGCTGCTCGGCGAACTGGCCCAACGCGGCCGGCTCGATGAGCCGACGCGGCGGCGGATCGCCGATACCGGCCGCCCCGGCTCCTTCGATGCTGCTGGCCTGGAACGGCTTGGGGTCGTCGAGAGCCAACTCGGCCCGCAGGCAGTGGAACTCAACGACTTCTGAGGCATCGGCGCTTGCTGTGCCCTGGCAAAGGTCTATGAAAGCGCTTCCATGCCCGTCGGCCCCACCATCTACGATATCGCCAAGCGGGCGGGAGTGGGCATCGCGACGGTCAGTCGGGTGATCAACGGTAGTGCCCGCGTCGCTGAGGCGACCCGGGTCGCGGTGCAGCAGGCGATGAGCGATCTGGGCTTTCGCCCCAACCGGGCGGCGCGTCGTCTGGCCGCGGGCGGACCGAACCGGCCACGCGTGGCAGCCTTGCTCCCGTTCTTCAGCACCAACTTCTACTTTTCGGTGTGCAAGCCGCTGTCGCAGGGCTTGGCAGCGGTCGATATCGACTTGGTGCTGTGCAACGTGCAGACCCGCGACGACAAGAACCGGCTGCTCGATCGTTTGCTTAAAGAGCAGTCGTGCGAAGGCCTGCTGTTGTGCTCGATAGGTATCGGAACGGAGCGTCATGCCGAATTTACCCGCGCCGGAATTCCGGTGGTAGCGGTGGATTATCCGCTGCCGGGGATTCCCTCGGTCACGGTCGACAACATCGCGGGTGGTGAACTTGCTACCCGCTGCCTGCTCGCAGGCGGCAGTCGTCATCTGGGCTTGATAACCGGACTAGAAGCCGCGCATGCGTTTCGCGATCGCGAAGCCGGTTTCCGCCGCGCAGCGGGCGCGCATGCCCCGGTGCAGCGCTGCGCCACGGTCAGTCCGGAAGACGGTGCAGCTGCGGCCGCCGCCTTGCTCGCGAGCGGACCCCTCGATGGCATCGTCTGCGTCAACGACCTGTTTGCCGTTGGCGCGCTCGATCTGCTGCGGGCCCGCGGACGGTCCGTGCCGGAGGCAGTCCAGGTTATCGGCTTCGATGATCAGCCGCTGATGGACCACATTGGTCTGACTACGGTGCGCCAGCCGATGGACGACTTCGGAACCTGGGCGGCCGAAACCTTGGCTCAACTTCTGATCGAACGCCTGGAGCAGGTCCCCAGCGACGTGCTGCCACTTACTCTCATTCCCCGCGCGACCACGCGCCCATCCCTGGAGTCTTGATGGCCACTCCCACTGACACCATCCGCATCGGCACCTTGGTCGGTGGCGCTGGCGCCGTCGACTACATCAGCCAGATCCTCGATCACGGCTTCGAGACCTTCGAATTGACCTGGGGTTGGGGCAAGAATCCCGAGCAGCAGGATCTACCCAAGTTGGCGGCGGATCTGGCGGCGACCATGGGCGGTCGGGCCTCGATCGCGGCCATCGGCATGTACGGCAATCCCATCACCAGCGCTGACGATGCGCGTCAGTGGGAAGTGCTGATCGACAACGCGCACCATTTTGGCACGGATGTCGTCTGCGGCTTCGCCGGCGCGGATCCGGCGCTCGCCATCGACAAGCACAAGGACCACGTCGAACGGGTGTGGATTCCGCTCGCCGAACGCGCCAAGGCCAAAGGCGTGCGCTTGGCTTGGGAAAACTGCCCGATGGGCGGCAATTGGTCGAGCCCGCGTTTCAACATCGCCACCAATGCCGATGCCTGGGACTTGCTGTTTGCGTGGATCGGCCTCGACAACGTCGGGCTGGAGTGGGAACCCTGTCATCAAATGTGCCAGCTGATTGATCCCATGCCGCAGTTGCGTCAATACGCCAAGCGCATCTTCCATGTCCACGGCAAGGACGCGACGGTGTACTGGGATGTGATCCGTCGGCATGGCCTGCAGGCCGGAAAAACCTGGTGCTACCACCGCACGCCCGGCTTTGGCGACAGTAATTGGACGGACATCATCAGCGAATTGCGCTTGGCTGGATTTAAAGGCGCCATCGACATCGAAGGCTGGCACGATCCCATCTACCGCGGTGAGCTGGAGATGACCGGCCAAGTGCACGCGCTGAATTTTCTCAAGCGCTGCCGTACGACCTTTGTTGCGAATCCGGTCGAAAGCAAAAAGCAGAGCGGCTACTGAGCATCGTCCACAGCGGGCGGCGGGAGCCGAACGCTGCCTGCCGCCCGATGGTGGCAGGCAGCGTACCGTTCAGCCGCTGATCACCGCGCGGATCTCCGTGAGACGTTGAGTCAGTGCCGCCGCGGTCTTGGTTTCGAGGTTGAGCCGCACCACCGGTTCGGTGTTCGACGCGCGCAGGTTGAACCACCAGGCAGCGAAACGCACGGTGACGCCGTCGAGTTCGCTGACCTGCCCACCGGGCAGGGCCTTGGCGCGGGCGAACACGCTGGCCGGATCGGCGACGGTGAAATTGATTTCGCCGCTGTGGTGATAGGTGCGCAGCGGTGCGACCAGACTCGACAAGGTCGGTGCCTGCGATGCGATGTTGGCAAGGAGCAGGAAAGCGTAGAGTCCGCTGTCGGCATTCCAGAAGTCGCGGAAATAATAATGCCCGGACAGTTCTCCGGCAAAGGCGGCGTGCTCGGTCTTGAGCGTCTTCTTGATGAAGCTGTGGCCGACGCGGGTCTCGACCGGGCGACCGCCGAGGCTGGTGATGAATTCCGGCACCGCCTGCGACGAGCGCAGATCGTAGGCAATGGTCGCGCCCGGTTCTTTCTCCAGATAATACTTGGCAAGCAGCGCGGTGGTGAGATCGCAGGAGATAATGGCACCGGTTTCATCGACCAGCGCACAGCGGTCGCCGTCGCCATCGAAGGCGGCGCCGAAGTCGGCCTTGGTTTCGCGTACCGTGGCTTGCAGCAGCTTGAGATTTTCCGCTTTGAGCGGATTGGCCTCATGCACCGGAAAGCGGCCGTCGGGATCGAAGAGCAGCGGAATGATCTCGACGTTGGGAAGGCGCGGCAGTAGATGTTGGAACAAGGTGCCGATAATGCCGTTGCCTCCGTCGACGACGATGCGCAGTTTCCGCTGCGGCTGGAATAGCGGCGCGAGATAGGCCGCGTAGTCATCAAGCACCAAGGCCTCGGAGACGCGACCACCCGGTTTCTTGACGATGGTGGCTGAGCGGGCCACGGCTTCGATCTCTTCCATGCCGCTGCCGCCACCGATGGGCACAAAACCAGGTCCGGTTATCTTGATGCCGCCGTAGGGCGCGGGGTTGTGACTGGCCGTTACCTGCGCGCCACCAGCGGTATCGAGGTGATGCATGGCGAAGGTCAACGCTGGTGTCGACAGCATGCCACAATCCACGACGTGCACGCCGGCATCGAGCAGACCTTTGAGCACCGCCTGCTTGAGCGGCCCTCCGGACACGCGCATGTCGCGCCCCAGACAGAAGCGCTTACCGGTCAGATCGAGCACCTGCGCGGTGGCATTGCCGATCTGATAGGCGAGGGCTTCATTGAGTTCGCTCGGATAGAGGCCGCGGATGTCGTACGCTTTGAAGGGGTCAGGCATGGTGGTGCGTACGATGCCGGATGTCTGGAAGGGGGGAAGTGCTGGATATGACTGGTCCTGGGTCCTAGGTCCGCGCCAGCGTGGCATGGGATGGGTCGTATTTTGGATTTGGGCCAACGCAGGCGAGACCCAGGACCTAGGACCTAGTGTCCTGACACAGAAATCCATATCATCCTGCTTGCCCGCGCCCGCCATCTG
>CAYQAQ010000251.1:0-4625 GCA_964415495.1 uncultured candidatus Brocadiaceae bacterium
TTGCTTTGGCCTCGGGCTCTCAATCGTCCTGAGCCCAAATGACGGCGGCATTGCGATGGGGATGGGGGTGTTCCAGGTCGGCGCCGGTTTGATCCTCTACACGCTGGGCTCGCGCAGCCTTCCCGCTGCAGAACTCGCCCTGCTGTCTCTGGCCGAAGTCCTGCTAGGCCCACTCTTTTTCAGGGGCTTCGCCCCTACGGTCCTGCGGACCATTCCGGCGGCGCTTGATCCTCGGCCTTCGGTCTGCGGGGCGGCGCTCGCACTGCGCGGAGGCTCCCCCCGCCAGGGGCCCCCTTTGTGTTCTCATGGCCGTACGCGCATGTGGGAGAGGTGAAGCCAACGCCCCCAATAGCAGGGCTTGCCTCGCGGGCGGTCGCCATAGGCTGTGCGACCCTTTCCGCGCCCTGGTCTATGTCCGTTCCTCCTCCTTCATCCCTGCGTATCGTCAGTGGCAACGGCAATCGTCCGTTGGCGCAGGCGGTGGCGTCGCGGTTGGGCATCACGCTGGGCGAGATGACCTGCGCGCGGTTTCCGGATGGCGAAGTGAAGGTTCAGGTGCATGAGGACATGCGCGGTTCCGACGTCTTCGTGGTGCAATCGACGACCAGCAATGACTTCTTGATGGAGCTGTTGGTGATTGCGGACGCGCTGCGTCGCGCGTCGGCGGCGCGCATTACGGCGGTGGTGCCGTACTTCGGCTATGCTCGTCAGGATCGTAAGCACGAAGGGCGCGTGCCGATCACAGCCAAGCTGGTTGCCAACATCATGGTCACGGCGGGCATTCAGCGCCTGCTGACTGTCGATTTGCATGCGCAGCAGATCCAAGGTTTCTTTGATGTGCCGGTCGATCACCTGACGGCCTTGCCGGTGCAGATTGCCTACCTCAAGGGGTTGGCGCTTGAGAATCCGGTCGTCCTGTCGCCAGATACGGGGTCGATCAAGCTCGCCGATCGCGTGGCACGTGCCCTGGGTGGCGGCTTGGCGATCATCGACAAACGGCGCACCGGCGACAGCAAGACCGAGGTCGCCAACATCATTGGCGATATCGGTGATAGCGATGTCGTCATCGTCGATGATATGGTCACCACCGCTGGATCGATGAGCAATGCGGTGCGTGTTGCTCGCGATCACGGTGCTCGCCGCGTCTTCCCCGTTGTGACGCACGCCGTGCTCTGCGGCGAGGCCTTCGATCGGTTGTCCAGCGTCGACCTCGATTCATTCGCGGTCACCGACACCATTCCGCTCAAGCGTCGTTACGCTGCTGAGCTGCCCATCACCGTCCTGTCCATGGACGCCCTTCTTGGCGATGCCATCGCCCGCATTCACACGAACCAATCGGTCAGCGCTTTGTTCCGCTGAGCCACCAGGAGTTGTTATCATGAGCGCCATCCAGACCTATTCGGCCGCCCCTCGTTCTGCCCGCGGCTCGATCGCGATCCGTCACCTGCGCAAGTCCGGCCAAGTGCCGGTCAACATCAGCCGCAAGGGTGCCGATAGCACTCTGGTGCAGATGGATGCGCGTTCGGCCGAGCTGTTCGACGCTCGCGTCGTGCATCTCGCCAAGCTGACCGTGGATGGCAAGGAGATCACCGTCCTGCGCGGCGCGATCGACAAGAACGTGCTCAACGATCGCATCACCCACATCGACCTGATCGAAGTCGACGAGAACACCGAAGTGAAGGTCCAGGTTGCCCTGGTGCCCAACACCCTCGGTTGCCCCGGCGTCAAGGCTGGCGGTATCGTCGAGCAGTCGCTGCGCAGCGTGCAGGTGCAGTGCAAGGCTGGCTCGATCCCCGACAAGATTGAAGTCGATCTCAGCGGCGCTGGCCTGATGGAAACGGTCTACGCCGACCGCCTGCAAGCGCCCCAGGGCGTGAAGATTCTGACCCGTTCGCGCCAAGTGGTGTTGTCGATCTCGATCCCGCGCGGCATGAGCGCGGCGAAGACTGACGCCGCTGCAGCCACCGCCGCTGGCGCGGCTCCAGTTGCTGCGGCTTCGGCCCCGGCAGCGGGCAAGGATGCCAAGCCAGCAGCTGCCGCTGCCAAGCCGGCTGCCAAGAAGAAGTAAGCGACGGTTCGGCACTGCGGTGCCGGGTCGCGAAGTTAACAACGCGCAGGAGGGGAACCTCCTGCGCGTTGTTGCATCAATTCTTGGTCCTGCGTCTTGCGTCCTGCGTCCTGCGTCCGCACCAGCGTGACCAAGGTTGGATTGTAAAAGTCGTCACACCGCCGCATACATGCGAAGGAATAGGGGCGCATACCTGCGCATCCGTCAAGCGGTCGCTCACCTGCGGCGTGGCGATCAGGTCAAAGACGTCGCCCACGCGGGTGAGATATTCGCTGGGCGCTTCGCCGAAGGCCGCGGTGAAGCGGCGGGTGAAATGGTGGCGACTGAGACCGGCGATGCGCGCCAGTTCCGCCACGCTGACGGATTCTGCGTAGCGTTGCTGGCACCAATAGCGCTGATCATGCGGAATCGTCAGTGCCATCAGCGAGCCGGCAGCGAGGGTGAATTCCTCGCGCCCTCAGCACAAACGTCCAGAGCCGGACCGCGTGTACTGCAAGGCCACGAAGCGCGTGCCGTTGCGCTGAAGGCCAAGCCAGTCGTAATGATCGGTACGCCGCGGGCCAGCCGAAGTGATCTGAGCGCGCGCCGTCAGCGCGGCTGGCGTAAACCACACATCGCGCTTGGCGAAAGGCAGATCGCTCGGCCTCATTTGCCGGCGGGGAGATATTCGATGGCAGTATCCGACAGCGCTAGGATCGCCTGGCTGAGTGCACCAGCGGTCCCCAAGGCATCATCATCAGATGTGCTGGCGAACTTGAGGTACAAGCTGCGCGGAATGCCCGGATACGCGCTGTCGAGATGCACCCAGGTGCCGTCGACCCAGGCGCTGTTCCAAGCGTGACCGACCCAGCCGCCGAAGTCGCCCGCGTAGACGACGCCGACTTCGGTGCGCGCCGGAATGCCTGCGATGCGCAAGGCGGCGGTGAGCAAATTGGCGTGTTCGGTGCAATCACCGGTGCGGCTGCGGAAAGCTTCCAGCGCTGAGCCATCGGCCATCGACAGATCCTTATTGCTCAGATGCGTGCGCACGCGCAGACGCAGCAGTTCCGCCAAGCGGGCGGGCGGGTGCTCACCGGCCGCAAAAACCCAGGCGCGCAATTCGGGATCGTCCAATTCATACTGCGGTGCGGCGCGCAGCAGTGCGGCTTGGGTGGCTTCGTCGGGCACCTCGCCGTTGCCGGTGCTGGTGGCGGTAACGATGTCGCCGTTGCGGGTTTGAAATGCGTCATCGGGAATGCTTGCCGCCGCCGTGCCGAGGTTGAAGCGATTGCTGGCGGCGCGCGCGGGTGCTGGCCCGGCGGCCTTGGCCAAGCCAGTGGGCTGGATTTCGGCCCCTGCTAAGGGCACGGGGCCATCGGCGCGATCGAGGATCAGGCTGAGAAAGCCCAGGTTGATCTCCATCTTGATCAGATCGCCTTGGGCGTCGATCAAGGTGCGAAACGGCGGAATCACTGGTGTTTTCATCAGGAATAAGCGCGAGCCGTCTGCGCGCAGCTCGACCAACTCGGCAGTGCTGCGCATGATGGCCACCTTGCCCGACATCAGCACCGGTGTGCTCGAGGTGACGGCGTCGCCGGGTTTGCCGAGGGTTCCACTGATCAGCAATTCCTGGGCCGACTGCATGCCCAACAGCGGAGCATCGGCCGGAATCGCCACGCGTTGTTCGTTGCTGCGCCCTAAGCGGCTGATCACGGCAATGATCTCCGTGTCGGTTACGGTACCGACCGCTGAAGTCACCGCGCCGTTTTGATCCTGATCAATGCGGAATTCGGTCACCGCGCCGTCAGCATTTTCAACGAACTCCTGCGTCTCGCTGATCTCGATACGCGCAGCTTGACCACCAAGAGCACGTGCCAACAGAATGCGCGTGGTCGCCACACTGCGCCGACTGCCGTCGTCGCGCGTGTAGAGCGTGATCGACATCGACGCGGCGGGCTGATCGGCAATGGTGCCGGTGTACCACAATTCGCGTTCCAGGCGTTCTGCACTCGCTAACGGTACGAGGGAGAAGATGCCGATAAGGAGGAGCGTGCGTGCAAACGTACGGCATCTCCCGTCCTGCGTCCTGCGTCCTGCGCCCTGCGCCCTGCGTCTGAGGTCGTGCTGGGTCCTCGAGGTGGAGCGCATACGGGAGAACACAGAAAGGCAGGAGTTCATCATGTGGCCATGGTGCCAGCCCCGGGTCCCAGGGCAAAGCCGCATCATGCGAGGATCAGACGCACCGGCTGCCTCGCCGATGCTGACGCATGCGGGAATCGGGGAATCGTGGGGGAATCGTGGATGGGAATCGGGGAATTGAGGGGAATTGCGGGAATCGGGAATCGTGGACGGAATCGTGGATGCGGAATCGTGTGGAATCGGAATCGTCGGAATCGTCGCGGTGCAGGAATCGTGGACATGCAGGAATCGTGGACATGCACTTATTGCGTCGTGTCAATTTGACCTAAATTCGGAAATTCTCGCGCGATACTGACTCGGGGGGAGCTGTGCATGTCCACAGCCGGAATCGTGGACATGCACTTATTGCGTCGTGTCAATTTGACCTAAATTCGGAAAT
>CAYQAQ010000251.1:4725-5201 GCA_964415495.1 uncultured candidatus Brocadiaceae bacterium
TATCGCGCGATACTGACTCGGGGGGAGCTGTGCATGTCCACGATTCGCGTGTCTTCCAGCCGCGTGTGGTGCAGGTTGCTGGCCGTACGGAATATGTGCCTGGCGTGTCATTGTCGATGCACCATGAATTGAACACCCTCCCCTTATGGACGTCCCCCGATGTTCGCGGGGTGGGGTTCAAGCTGGCGGTGCATGGGGGACATACGGCATAAAACGAGGCGCAGAAGACAATTCTGAACCGGGTGTTACGAGAAATGAATGAAAGTGTTGTTGCAGCTCGTAGCGTTGATGAGGCTTTTGCTGCGGTGCGCACCGCCGAACTGCGTATGGGACGCCTGCAAGCGATTTGCACAGAGCACTTGGTGAATACGGATCCGAGGAAGATCATTCCGTTGGTGTTGCGCAAGGGGGCGACTGAAGCAGCGCGAAGAGAGTTGCTGCGCAGGTGGTTGAACGTGATGCGACAGATATTCCTG
>CAYQAQ010000252.1:0-2259 GCA_964415495.1 uncultured candidatus Brocadiaceae bacterium
GTGGTGCTTGGGGAACTTGGCCACCAACGTGTCGATCTCAGGCTTGGTCAGCCCGTGGGTCGCGCCGATGCTTTCGGCGAGGCAGTTGGTGAAATCCAGCGTGATACCCATGGAGCTCCTCGTTCCTGCAACCTCCCTGGGGACAGGGATTTCCAGACTTCCCCCGGGAAGCCCCGGATCGGATGGTCCGAACAGGAGCGTAGTTTCGCGTGCAAGCCTTTTCAAGGGCAGAAACCGCTTGAGGGCCATCCGGGGCGAGTAGCGTACAGGGTTACCAGCGATTTCGCATACCCGTAGCTCTCATTCCCGCCCAAACGCCCCCCAGGCTACCAGGCTCCTGGCCGGCCCCGCTCGCCGCCGCGACCAGGGCAAGCCCTAAGTGGACCAGAGTCGCGGGATTACGCCCCCCATGCCGGGCTGTGAGCCAGCGCAGGAAGCGGGCCTTGGCCGCCCCGCGCGCGGTCGGATCCGCCCGTTCGGCGCCTTCGCGGCGATGGATCGCGCGCAGGTCGGTGGCGAATCGCTTCGGTCCCTTCAGCCGAAGGAAGAAGTCGAGGTCCTCCCCCAGCGCATAGCCCGGGCGCCGGGCATCGAAGCCGACAGCGAGCGCTGCCGCCCGACGGACGACGAAACAGCAGCCGAACAGGGCCGAGGTCGATCGGTCTCTCCGCGCACCGGTCAGCCGCCGTGGATCGGCGTACACGCCGAGGTGCGCCAGGCGGTGCAGGCGCCGCACCGTTCGGGACCGAGTCTCGACCACCGGCCCCCAGGCGACCACGTCCGGCTCCTGGGTCGCGAGCGTCAACGCTCGCTCGGCAAAATCCGCCGCCACATCGGTGTCGTCATCCAAGAAGCACACCAGTTCGGCTTCGGTCGCACGCAGCAGGACATTGCGCGCCGTCGGCAGGCCGCCCACGTCCGGCCGATGCAGCACCTGGATGCCCGGTGTCGCCGGGAACGCCTGCGTCGACTGGTCGCAGATGATGATGGTCGCGCCGACGCGCTTGGCCGCCGCCTGCACCAACGGCAGCGAGCGCCGCAGCGCGTCGTGGCGGTCACGCGTCGGAATGAGGAAGGCGAAGGGGGGCTGAGGAGGACGCTGAGTCTGAACCTGTCGGCCTCGACTAAGCAGGATGCGAGCGAAGGCACCTGCCATCCGTTTCGCGGTGAAGACCTGGCTGCGTTCGGAGTTGGCGATCTCACAAGCGCGGACGATGTTCCGATCCTCTGCAGCACGGATCAACGACTGCGCCATTGTTTCGGGATGCGGCCTCGCGAGGAAGGCATGCTGCATTGGCGGCAGCAACCAACGCAATGCTGGTAAATCGGTGCCGATCACGACCCGTTTGGCGGCCATCGCCTCGACAGCGATATTGGGAAATCCCTCGCTCGGAGAGGCGATCACGGTTGCATCAGCAGCCGCGAGAAGGCTGTCGATATCGGTAACCGCCCCGGGAAAATGGACCCGATCTCCGATGCCCAGGCGGAGGGCTTGCGCGACCAATTCAGCGTGTAGCCCGTCGTCACGGCCCGCGCAGACCAGCATCACGTGCAGGCCTCGGGCCTGGAGATGCATACTGGCGAGGTGCCACGCTTGGAGTGCCAGTCGATGCCCTTTGTAGGGATGGAGGTTGGCGACCATTGCCACCAGCCACGTGTCGGCAGTGATGCCCAGGCGGTGGCGCCAATCCGTCGTCTGCCCGCTGGACCGATCTCGATCAAGGCCATTTGGGATGACATGGATGGGAACCGCGGGCCCCACCAGCCGTCGCAGATGGGCAAAGCCCTCGGGTCCGTTGCAGACGAGGTGGTTCGCCCGTCGCAGCGCCAAGCGCTCGATGCAGGGATGTCCTCGGTGCAGACCACTGTCACGCTGGTTCCACACCACTCTGGCACCGCCGAATAACGCGCGCATCGCGGTACATGCACGATTCGCGGGGTCCGTGAATGGGAGGACGACGTCGGGGCGCCAACGAGCGAGCCTCCACCCGAAGTGCAGGATGCGCCAGGCTTCGAGTAGAGCATGACGGGATTCGATCCGCGGCATGCGCCGAAACGGGAGGCCATAGCGGCGGCAGAGCGCTGCCACAGCGTCGCCTGTCCCCATGGCGAATATGGTGCAGGAAACCCGATGATCTCGCACGAGCAGGCGGGCGAGCAGGATTGCCTGGCGCTCCGCTCCTCCCAATGCGGCACTGGCGAGGACGATCGCGACCCGCTGAACGTAGTCTTCCGCAGATTCTCCGGCCAGGCGGTCTT
>CAYQAQ010000252.1:2269-5186 GCA_964415495.1 uncultured candidatus Brocadiaceae bacterium
ACCCGCTGAACGTGACGGCGATTCATGATGTTCGTCTCAGCACATATACCGCCTTGCACGGCGGCGCATCAGCGACCCTGACGGAGACGAGACTGAATCCCGCTGCCGCTGCAGCGCGAGCTACGTCAGCTTGATCGTGGATGCGCAGGTACTCACTGGGACGACGATGTTCCACCGGAGCATTCCAGTCAGCGGTTCGCCAAGCCCGCATAGGATGCTGGCCGAAGGTGCCATCGATCAGGTCGAAAACCAGGTGGCCTCCTGGAACGAGCACAGCGGCGCAACGATGGAACCACGCTTCGATATCGAAGCTCTCGGGCAAATAGAGCCAATTCAAGGCAAGGAGAGCATCGGTCGATGTGACAGCGATACCGCGCGGAATAATGCCGTCATCGACCGTGAAAACGATCACCATTCCGCATTCAGTGGCGATCTCTGATCCTGCCTGGACATGTGCAGGCAGCAGATCGGAACCGGCCAACTGGGTGAAGCCCTGTTGGGCAAGCCAGAAGAGGTTCAGCCCGATGCCGCATCCCAATTCGTGGATTCTGGCCGAACGGGGCAGGTGATCGGCGATCCAGTCGCAGGCCTCCGTGACGTGGGATAACCGGAAGCGCTCGGATGCGGCATAGGGATGCCACGCTTCAATGCCATGGCGTGCGCAGGTCGCCTCTATCATTGCGAGAGGGATGCGGAGGCGGTGCCGTGTGAAGCGAGAAGCGAACCAAGAGCGGAACCCCATGATATCCCTACCCTCGGGACCGCCCTAGGGCGGTATCCAATCGCGTGAGATCGAGTGGGTAGTATGTGAACGTGCTTTCGGGATAGAAGCGGTGGTGGTGATAGCGATAAATCGATCGCGGAGCGATCACGGCACGCTCCAGTTCTGCTTCGAGATGGATGCCGACGGTAGCCAGAATGTGCAGGCCGAATTCGCGGCACACCCGGC
This sequence comes from uncultured candidatus Brocadiaceae bacterium, assembly GCA_964415495.1. Lineage (GTDB taxonomy): Bacteria > Planctomycetota > UBA11346 > UBA11346 > UBA11346 > CAYQAQ01. Next base: position 3,219 of record CAYQAQ010000252.1, read on the forward strand.
GCGTATGGCGGTTGATGCGATTAAAGGGAGGAATGAAATAGCGCACCGTTTTCTCAGGGAGAATAGCGGTCAATAGTTCGAGCGCTGTCGCGATATCCTGACGCTGTTCCTCAGCCGTCATGCGGCTGTAATCCGTGTGGAACAATCCATGCAGGGCGATGTCGTCATGCATTTCCGCCAGATAGGTGATGAGATCTGGACGATCCTCTATGCGAAAGGGGGCTGACAAAGCGCGGATACGTTGATTATCCAAGCGGACGATGGCGCGCTCGTCCGGATATTCGCTGGGATCACCGCCCTGTTGGTACAGCGTTGATACTCGACCACGTAGCGTGAGGCCATGCACTTGGGTGTAGCCGTAGCGGGCGAACACCGCGCAGAATTCAGTAAACCGTTCAAGGTCGGTGTCCCAACCCACAGCATCATTGCGGAAGAACGGTAGGTCAGCCCGGGCAATCGCATCGTTCCACGTGGCCGCCCACCGGGGAGCGACCGCAGCCCAACGGCGATGTTCCGCCATCCGTTGGGCGTTCGCTCGACCCGCTTGCCGCACCCGGTCGATGTGGGTTTCGCACCATCCGAGGGCGTCCTGAAGAGCAGTCACGCTCCCATCGATGATGAGTCCGTTATCCCCATCTGTAATCACTTCGCGAACGATCCCCACATCGGTGCAGACTGGAAAACAGCCGGCCGCCATCGCCTCCAGCAGCGGCAGGGGGTCACCCTCGTGGAGCGACGCCAGAATGAACACATCGATGCGGTTATAGAAATCGTTCATGTCCTCGAGACGAAAAGCCCCGCCCGCGACGGCAAGGTCGAAGCGACCGAAGCAGGCTTGCTCAATCAGCGTGAATCGTTTGACGGGATCAGACGGATTGCCCGCCCATCCCACTCGCATGGCACCGCTGCGCTCGCTCAGCGGGCGAAAAAGGTGCGTGTCGACGCCATTGGGTGTCAGGTGTAAGTGCGGATGACAATTGCCGAGGTCGCTGCGCATGCGCTCCGAGGTGACGGTCACGGTTCCCGCATCGCGCAAGTGGCGCAAGGCCAAGGTGGCCGGGGTGCATGGACCATATTTGACGTCATCGCGCCAACGGTTGCTCCACACTTCCTTGACGATGCGGCGGGGATCGCAACCGAAACGACGATGCCACGTCTCACCCCAGAAAAAGACATGAATGAGCTCGTAATCGTCAGGCCGGATCACCGGACGCTCGATCACGTAGCAGATGTCGATGCGGAATTGCTCGCTCAGTTGCTGGGCGATGGCCTGTGCTGCATGATCAAAGGCCCAGTGGCGACGGTCGGCCAGCAGCAGCAGCGATGGACGGCCATCACTCCGGTCTACGTGCGGGCGGCAGTGTGCCATCCAAGTTCGTACTCGGTCCATGGCTGCGGTCGTCACGCGCTGCATGAAATTCCACCCCGGAATGCCGGCCATTATCGCGATCCTGAACGGGAGAGCCGTTTCAGCACACGAATCGTACGCGCAGCAGCGCTACGGGTGGCATTCGCCAGCGGCGCGAATGGCGCCCGGATAACGGTAGCGTCGCGTCGTCGTGCAGCGATGTCGCGGTCAATGGTGCGTTGGATGCCATCGGGGAAATGCTTGCGTATATCCGCAATTTTACGACGGAACACGGCCTCTTCCGTATAGTCGCGCATGGCTCGTCGCCAGCCGGCGGCGGCGATTTCCCGACGTTCGCGATCATGGGCGAGATAGTACCGGCATTGATCGATGCATTCCTTAACGGTATCGAAACCGATGACTTCTGTGCCCGGCGTGAAAGCGGTGGCGAGATGGCTGCGGTTATCGCACACCTGCAACACGCCGTTGGCCGGGAGATAGAAGGTCCGATAATTCACCGGTCCGGTTGAATTGTGCAGATTAGGGCCAATTTTTGGTTGTTGGAGGAGCGCAACCTGGTCCGTGATGGGAAGGTATCCCAGGGGCCAGCCTTTGCCGTG
>CAYQAQ010000253.1:0-5179 GCA_964415495.1 uncultured candidatus Brocadiaceae bacterium
CAAGGCCGGGGGCGTCGGAAAGGCTGTAGCAACGGATGAGGGGCTTGGCGTCGCCGGGGCGTTGGAGTTGGAAGGTGAGGTATTGGCCGGGGTAGAACGCAGGCAGGGATTTACCGTCGTGGGGCTTAAGGTAGAAGGAGCAGACGTCGGGCGATTCGGCGACGCGCCGGGCGACTTGAAATTTGCGCACGCCGGCCCAGCCGGTTTTCGCGGTGTCTTTGCGACGCGAGGCCTCGTGCATGCTTTCGAGCTGTATCTGCATCTGTTCCAGATCCAGCCGTAGCTTGCGGCGCTCGAGGCGTCCGCGACGCCAGACGTCCGTAAGCGCCACGCCGGCCTGGCCCAAGGCCAAGCCGACGAGCAAATATCCCGAAATCTGCCAAATCATCGTAAAAGAGTCTGGAGATTAGAACTTTACGATGAGCTCGCTGCGGAGCCCGTAGCCGTCGTCCGCGCTTTCGTTGGCCACGACGAAACCGTCCAGCTGCAGAATCAAGCGACGGCCGAAAGCCTGCTGGAATCTCACGCTGGCGGCGGTGGCTCCGCCTTGGGGATCGGCGGGGATGCGGGGTTCGCCCATCTGGGTGCGGGCGCCGATCTCGAGGTTGATTTGCCGGCGGCGCTGATTGAAGAACATCTGGTATCCGATGGAGCCGCCGATGGAGCGGTCCGCGAAGTTGCCCAGGGCCGCCCCGTAGTTGCCGATGCCGACGGCGGCAAAAAGGAGTCCGGCCTGGCCCAGGGGGCCGCCGGCGTCGGGCGAACGAGCGGCGGAGCGATAGCGGTCAAAACCGACGAAGAAATTGAGGTAGAGATTGTTGTGAGTGTGGGCGGGAGTGTAGTTCAACTGCTGGAAGATCAGCGTGCCGTCCTGCACCGCGCCGGTTTCGTTGTCGAGGGCGTGGGAAATATTGATGCGGGTGGTCGAGGCGATTTTCCCGAAGCGCGCGATGTAGCCAATGCCGGCGTAGAGGCCGTCGCCCACGGCGGCGTTGTCGGTCGGCACGTAGGCGATATCCGCCTCCACGGTGGCGAAGGAGTAGTCGGCGGCACCGGAAAGCAGGAAGAGGTCGGCGCCGTTATCCTCGGCGATACCGTGGTTTATCTCGTTCCAACCGTAGAGGAAGGTGAGGTGGGAAGCGTTTGATCCCAAGGCAAACAGGGAGCTGCGGGTGATGCCGATGGAGTCGATGACATCGTTGATCATGATGCCGTCCTGAAAGTTCAAGGGTTGGCGACCGATGGCGAATCCGTAGTCGAGCCTGCGGCGGTCGTTGGGGTCGAGGTTGGGGAAAAGTTCTCCAAAATCGCCTTCAAAGAAGAGGGTGCGAATGTTGCCGTTGATCCGGTCTTGCCAGCCCTCGTCGGTCGGGTGTTTGAAGCGGTAGCCGTTGAAGAGGCCGTTTTTATCCAAGGGACGGAAACCGATGAGGATGCGTTCGGTGGGGGTGAGGTAGAGATTTCCGAAAAGGTCGAGGCGGTTGACCCATTCGCTGACTTGCACGCCGGCTCCGCCGTCGAAGGTTTGGACGGCGGAACGAAGGGTGCCGTAAGCAATGAACACGGGTTGCCAGACCGCCCCGGTGGGCGTGACGAACCCGGGGTCGATGTAGCCTTTGCCCAAGAAGGGGTTTTGGCCGAGTTCGATGAGGGGGGCGGGGCGCTCCGGAAATCCTTCGATCTGGAGCGGGATGGGTTCGTCGCTAAAGCGGCTGCTGCTCTCTGCGGCCCCGGCGATAGGGGCGGCGAGAGCCGCGATGAGCGCGAGGAGACGTAGGGCCGGGCGAGAGGGCGAATTGGAGAAGCGCATGGGAAGTTGGCTGGAGAGGATTAAACGCTTCCGATCAGCGGGTGGTGGACGCGGTGAGATTGTCCATGGGGGTGGTTATCCGAGTGGGGACGGGCGGCGGGTTGCTTTCGCCGGGGTGGGGGGGCGCCATGATTTGCTCTTCGGTGGGCGCGAGGCTGAACGGTGCATCCATCTTGTCCTCGGGCAGGATGAGAGTGCGGTCCCAGAGCACATGGGCTCCATCCACGACACGGTCGGCCAAGGTCCTCGGGGACAGGCCATAGTCGAAGCCGACTTCCTTGATGTCGTCGATCAGGTTGACTGGAACCATCTGGGCGATGAGGCGAATATTCACCGTGTAGGGCGCGCGGCCGGTGAGGTCGCGGGACTTGATGGAATATTTCGCCCAACGGGATGACGAGGGTGGGAGAATCATCGCGTGTTTGCGAGCCCCGCCCGGTCGGGCGATGAGGATGCCCGGGGTGGTGTCGGGGCGGATGTAGGGCAACGGATCGATCGAGTAGTTGACCGCCAACACCTGCTCGCGCTCACCGCCGCGGAGGTTGCGGGTCAGGAACTTCGATTGCAGGGAGAAGAGGAAACGATCCAGCGGCAGTTCGTTGTTATGAACGTAGAGTGAATGCACGTCGCGAACGTCGCCGTTCGGGTCGCGATCACCGGAGACGAAGACGATCTTGTCGTCGGCGTCTTTCACCGTGACTTGGATAAAGACGAGGCGCTCGGCGTCGAAGCCGGTGGGGACGCCGTGGCCATCGGTGCCGTTGACGGCCTGCACCTGGAATTTGATGCCTTTCTTGTCGTTTTTGGTGACGATGAAATCGCCCAATTGATAACCGCGGCGGAGGACCTGGTAGCGTTGGATCTTGATGACTTCCAGCAGCTCGAATTGCTGGTTCAGGATGGTTCGCGCCTCGTAGCGGTCGTCGATGGATTTCCAACGGTCGGGGAACTCGTAATCGTCCCCGATTTTATCCTCGAAGGCGTCGGTGCCCCAGCCGGCCTCGTGGTCGAATTCGAGCCATTCGCGCAGGGTGGCCAGTTCCTGGGCTTTCGTGTTGTGGGGGAACATGCCCGGGTGGATGACCGAGTGGTCGGGCCCGGCGAACATGTGGTTGGTGCGCTTGCGAGGTTGGGTGGGCACCCCGCCGACGATGGCGGCGGGGCCTTCGGCGAAGCCCGACACCTTGCCGGGGATGACGCCCATATGGCAGTCATGGCAGGTTTCTCCGCGGGCGGCGGCGGCGGTGTTTTTGAACTGGGTAAACGCCTCCTCCAGGCGGAAGCCGTTGAGCAGGTTCACATCATGGCAGCTACCGCAAAAGCCCGAGGTCGAGATGGGATCGAACTTGATGGCATCGGTATGGATGGCGCGGCCGGCTTCACCGCGCTCGGTCACCACTTTGAATGTCGCCGGGTCGGCCAGAACATCCTTGAGAATGTCGCCGCCCTTGGGGCCGTAAACCGGCTCGAACACGTCGCCTTCGACGATCGAGGTGCGGCCGCTCACCTTGCCGTAATTCTGGTCAACGCGATGGCATACGATGCAGGTGATGCCTTCGCGCGAGGCTGGGCTGCGGTCGAGGTTGCTCATGAACACCGACTCCTCCTGTTGCATGCCCACCTGGGTGTGGCAGCGGATGCAAAAGTCGCCGTTGGTGCCGGAGGTCCGCTTCACGATGGTGGCGTGCATCGCGTTGAAAATCGGGCTTAGCTGGGCGTAGGCGTGCGACGAGACGGCCCACTCTTTGTAGTGATCGGGATGGCAAACCGCGCAGGTGGTGGCGGAGGGAAATTTGCTCTCGGTAAAGAGCTGGGCGTGCGCGGCGGCGGCTTCGGAGGCGGACAATGCGTCGGGCCGAGACTCGGTGCGTGTGGGAGCCACGGTCGCCGGCAAGGGTTCGCCGAGCAAGTCGTCCAACAAGTCGTCGGCGCGCGCGGAGGTGGAAGCCATCACTAAAGCGGCACCCATTAAAGGGATGAGCCGGGAAGTATAGTTGCGAAGTTTCATGAGCGGAGTGATTAAAGGAAAACGGCTAGGATAAGCTGGGCTTGGATACGTATTAGACGCGAAGCAGTGATGGGTCTCTGGAATCGCAAAATGTTAGAATGTTTGCAAAACTAATTTGAAATTTCGTCCGATTTAGCACGGGCTTCATCATGACGGCTTATTCCAATGATAAGCCGGGTCTCCTTTCTCTATCGCTTATTCATTAATAGATAATTATTTACGATGAAATCTTTTCGCACCGTTCCGTTTCTCGTGTTAGCTTTCTGCGTTTCTTCCGCTTCCGCGGCCTTGCTTGATCACACCAAGGTCAAGGGCCCGGAATCCTGCGGAGAATGCCATGCCAAGGAGGTTGAGAGCTGGAAGCTCACCCCTCACAGCACGACGAACACGGAAATGCATCGCCGTCCCGAGGCACAGGAAATCGCCTCCAAGCTGGGCATACGTCGCCTTCGCTCGGAAAGTACCTGCATGTCTTGCCATTACACGCCGCAGCAGTCCGACACCGGTTCGGTGGAAATCGTGGCGGGCATCTCGTGCGAATCGTGCCACGGCGAGTCGGCGGATTGGATCAACGTCCACAACGACTACGGCATCCACAAGACCAAGGAGGCCGAGCCCGCAGCGCATCGCGACGAGCGTCTGGCGAAGTCTGTCGCGGCCGGCATGCTGAATCCCCGCAACCTCTACGCGGTGGCCGCCAACTGTTTCGAGTGTCACCTCGTGCCGAATGAGAAACTGGTCAACGTCGGCGGGCACCCGGCGGGTAGCCCCGATTTCGAGCTGGTTTCCTGGCTGCACGGCGAGGTTCGCCACAATTTTCTTCGCACCGGCGGCGCGGGCAACGCCGACAACACGCCCGAGCGCAAGCGCGTGATGTTCGTGGTGGGCAACATCCTCGACCTCGAGCACTCGCTGCGCGGCACCGCCCTCGCCACCGAGCGTGGTCCCTACGCCATCACCCTCGCGCGCCGCGCCGCCGCCGTGCGCACCCGCCTCGCGGACATCCAGGCCAAGGCGCCGACCGACGAGGTCGCGGCCATCGTCGAGATCGCGCAGGGCGTGAAGCTTTCGCTTAACAACGGCGAAGAGTTGAGCGCCGCCGCCGACAAGGTCGCCGAGCTGGGTCGCAAGTTTGCCGACGCCCACGACGGCGGCGCGCTTGCATCGCTCGATGCCCTGATCCCCGCGCCCGCCGACTATCGCGGCAAGGCGCACGAACTTTGAGCATGTCGCCCGCGAGGGTGAACTTGCGCGGCTGACGCCCGGCTTCCGCCGGCGCTTCCTCCCCCGGTTCCGTTTCGCGCCTGCCCGCTCCGGCCCCCCGCCTCATTTTTCGCCCCGTCCCTCGTCATGGCCACGCT
>CAYQAQ010000254.1:0-3284 GCA_964415495.1 uncultured candidatus Brocadiaceae bacterium
AACGTGGCTGCAGAGGCCCCCCACGCATCGCTGCCTGCGGCGGCGCACAGGCGCTCGGCGGCTTCGCGCTGCACGGTGACCGAAATGCGCACCGGTGGCGTGCCGACCACCGCGTTCAGCAACACGGGAATCGAGACGTCATAGGGCAGATTGGCTCCCAGCTTCCACGGCTGCGCAGTAAGCGCCTGGATCGCCGGGTGCAGCTGCGTTTTACCCGCGAGGCAATCGCCATGCACCAGCGTCAATCCTGGATGATCGGCAAAACGCTGACTCAGATGCACATGCAGACCGCGATCGAGTTCCACCGCCAAAACGCGCGCCTGCGCCGCGAGCAGCCGTTCGGTCAGCACGCCGGTTCCGGGACCGATTTCGACCACCTGATCACCGGGCGTCAGCTCAAGCGCTGCGACCAAGGCGTCGACGGCCTGCGGATCGACCATGAAATTCTGCCCTAGTCGATGCAGGGGCTGGCATCCTGCCGCGCTGAGATCGGCGAGAATGCGCTGTTTCAAGGTCAGCGCCGGGGCCTCCGGAACGGTCATTGCCGAGCCTGAAAGCGGGCGGCATCAGGCACGAAGCCACGCACAGCGGCGACGGGAATGATGGCACGACTGCTCACCATCGCACCGAACCGGGTCGATTCCGCGAACACTACGCATTCGTCCGGCCCCGCTCCGAGCGTGCCCGGATGCGCGATCTGCAGCAGTATGCGTTCGGTCAATTCCCGCTCGGATCCCGGCAGAGCCACCGAGACGGTCGAGGCCACTTCATTGCCCATGAGACCGGTCCCGTCGATGCGCCGCAGCGCAGTCAGATGCGCGAGATCGCGCAGCAGCCGGCGTACTTCCACCGCGTCGGCCAGCTTTTCGCTGCCGGCGACAATGATCTCCCAGCCGCTGCGCCGTTGCTGGATGACCAGCGGCTCATCCATGCGGTCCATCTGGGTCAAGGTGATGCTGCTGACCAAGGCCGGAATGATCGGCATCACCAGGGGTGATGCCGTGTCAATGCGCAGCAGGTCAACGAAGTCCGCCTCGAGCTCATACGCGATGCCGCTGCCGAGATTGAGCGCCTGCCACACGCCGTCACGTTGGCTGAGCGCAAGACCGATATCGATCATGGTGGTTTCTTCGAGATCAGTGAAATCGTTGGCATTGCCGCTATCTTTGGGCGCGAAGCGCACCGCGATCTCGATCTCCCGCGTGCCGGCCAAGGCGCGATCAGCCGAGGTCGCTTGGCGCACCGCGCGCGCCGTGCCACCGGCTAACGCGCGTGCCAGGCGCTGCAACACGACCTGATCAACGGGCCCGCTGTCCGGAAAGGTACGGCGCCAGACGCCGCGTTCATCGCACGCAAACGTTTCTTCCAATGCAGGCGTGCGGTCGAAGATCCGCCGCTGCAGCTTGATGACGCGTTCAGGTACGCGGTTGGCGATAACCGGATCAAGGAAACGATCTGGGTTAAGATCGGCAATCAGTTCCGGCAGTTGGACGGCGAACCCGACATGGGTCGCGGAGCGCACTTCGCGTCCGCGCATTTCCAGCACCTGCGGGTTCTGTTCGCCTTGGATGGTCAACTCGATGCGCAACGCATCCGGCCACGGGGGTTCCATCGCCAAGCGCGGCCGCACATGGCGGACGCTGATCGCGTTGAGCGCATCGGCGAGGCGATCGGCGGCCTGCGGATCGGCGTATTCGCGGCCATCCGCCCACACCACGTCCCAGCGCGATGAAAGATCGTCCAACTGTCGCGCCGTCGAGGATCCCAACCGAAACCACTCACTGCCGGCGCGACTGACCACCGCCGTGGTGATGCCATGGCCGAAGATGCCCCCGCCGAGATTGAACAAGCGATCCTCACGAAAACTGGCCGCCAATACCCGCGCGGCATCGACGTTGGCCTGGCTCAGGCGCTGTGCCGGCCACCCGGTCGCCTGCCAATAGCCGCCGTCGTCCTGGTCGCTGGCGGCGTACACCGTGAGATCCAGCACTGCGCGAAAGCCTTCTTTGACCGTCTCTTCGACCGGGTTTTCGATCACTATATGCGCCACCGGGTCAGCGGCGGACAGCTCGCGCTCGACCAAGCTGTCCAAACGCAAGGCGCTGATGAATCCAATCAAGCTGCGCACCCGCGCCGTCGCTGACGGCCGCGTCGCGTCGAAGGCCGAAGCCCACAGGTTACCACGACGTATGAATCGCTCGCCGTCCACCGTTACCGCCAGCGGCACGACCTGCGGCACAGGCGCCTCAGCATCGAGACGATCGGCCAACGCATCCAAACGCGCGATAGTTCTGGCGTCGACCGCGGCCAGGCGACCGTTCGTGCGGTCGAGCACGTAGCCGTTACCATCTCGCTCCCCCCACGACAGCGCGAAGCCCTGGCCCTCGAGGGTGCGCTCCTGCGGATCGATGCCATAGGCGGCGTAGTCCGCCGCGCGAATGCCGGTGACGAAGCGATCGGCCGGTGCCGACAACACCTGCCACTGGTTCCATAGCCCGCCGGCCTTTTCTTCGCCCAAGGGCAGCTCGATGCTGCCGATGCGCAGGCGATTGCCCGCCACCTGCTGTTCGAGGCCATTGGCGCGCAGCGTATAATCCGTGGGAATCTCGCCCTGATAAACGCGTTCCCACTTGGTCGCGGTATCCTGCACCGGGCGCAGGACATACCAGCCCATGAGAATAATGGCGAGCAACAGCACAATGTATCCGAGACGCGACATGGGAGGCTATTGGACCAATTTTGGGTGGGGATCAAGGGTTGTTACCGCTTACACCGGTATGGGGCGGGGGGCGTGATGCGGTGTGTGGTCTTATGACGCGTACAAACGTATGAGGTGCGGCGTCCTGTCGTTCTTGCGGTGTCGGGCTTGATCAGGGGATCCGCCCATTTTCGGATTCTGTGGAGATACTCCAGCAGCCCTCTGTGTCAGCAAAGGTCGTCTTTGGCTTCAATGACCAGAAAAGAGGAAGACGCAGGACGCTCAGCTAATTTCCAAACTCATGCTTCTTCGGCAAATCCTCGATCGAACCCAGGCCGAAGCGGCTGAGGAACGCGTCGGTGGTGGCGTAGAGCAGCGGGCGACCGAGCAGCGTGTCGCTGCGACCGGTGACGTGGACCAACTTGAGGTCCATCAACTGACGGAGAACCGGACCGCATTGCACGCCGCGGATATCTTCGACCTCACCGCGCGTGATCGGCTGCTTGTAGGCGACGATGGCCAAGGTTTCGAGCGCGCTCTTGGACAGCTTAGTCGGCAGTTCCTTGCGATCGAGCTGGCGCACCCA
>CAYQAQ010000254.1:3294-5163 GCA_964415495.1 uncultured candidatus Brocadiaceae bacterium
AGCAGTTGCCAACCGCCAGCGATGCGGCGCAGTTCCCAGCCGCGATTCTCGGTGTCGAAACGCTCGGCAAGACCGGCGAGGAAGCCTTCCAGATAGTCGCTGCTGGTGCCCGGTAGGCACTCCTGCAATTTCTTGACCGTCAACGGACGGGTGGCGATGTAGAGCAACGCTTCGACCACCGCGCGCAATTCGTGCGGCGGCAGATCGGCGGTGTCGGGCACCAGGAGCGGGAGATCGTCGACCGAGATCGATTCGCCCTGTGCCGCTTGCGCGGCTTCACTCGCACTCAGCGTTTCGACCAGCGGCAGTTCTTCTTGGCGACCGTCCAAAGGCACTTGCAGACCAGGGCGCAGGCCGTTGTCGATGTTCTCGGTGCTCTGGGTGTCCTCAGCACCATCCGCTGCACCCGCGACGATCTCATCGTGGATGACCTCGGAGCCATCAGCCGCGTCAGCAGTTTCAGAAGCTTCAGCAGTGTCGTTGGTGGGTTCGTCGTCGACGCTCATCGCAGCTCCAGGAAGTTGCGCAACATGGCGTGGCCATGTTCGGTCAAAAAACTCTCAGGGTGAAATTGCACGCCGTGAATCGGCAACTCGGTGTGACGCAGGCCCATCAGTTCGTGCTGGTCCTCGGTCCACGCGGTGGCGACCAAACCGGGGGGCAGCTGTTCATTGACCACCAAGCTATGATAGCGCGTCGCCGTGAAGGGCGACGGCAGACCAGCAAAAACGCCGGTGCCATCGTGCGTAATGTGCGAAGTCTTGCCGTGCATCAGGCGACCAGCGCGTTCCACTACGCCACCGAAGGCCTGACCGATGGCCTGATGCCCCAGACAAACGCCGAACAGCGGCAGTTTGGCCTGGGCGCAGGCGGTAATCAGATCGACGCTGATACCGGCTTCAGTCGGCGAGCAGGGGCCGGGCGAGATCAGGATACGGTCCGGCCGCGCGGCCAGGACCTCGGCCACAGACTTCTCGTCATTGCGATAGACCTGCACTTCCGCGCCCAATTCCCACAGGTATTGGACCAGATTCCAGGTGAAACTGTCGTAGTTGTCGATGACGATGACCATCAGGACCCAAGGAGGTGCCGCAGCCTATCGATGTCCCCCGCGAGGCAATGTGGTTGGAGCCCACCGGGTACCGCCAACCCGCCACCTGAGCCACCTCCCAGCCCCAGTCCTGGCGCTTGACCTCGGCAGTCGACTCTCTACGTTGCCCCTCCCGTACGAGCGCTGGTAGCTCAATTGGATAGAGCATCTGACTACGGATCAGAAGGTTAGTGGTTCGAGTCCACTCCGGCGCGCCAGATACAACCCTGCAAGGACACTCCTTGCAGGGTTTTTTGTGGCTCTTTGCCGAGATCAGTGGGTAGTTGCCGGTCAAGCTGGCGGCTTACGGTGTCAGCATGGACACCAACCCGCTCTTCACCATCGCCCTCGGTCTGGGTTCGCCCTGAGAGGTCCAACGCACGGAGTTCGACCCTGGCCAGCGGGTGCTGCGCCTGCGCGTCGATTTCACGGCTGTATCGCGGTTCCGCCGTCCGGAGTGCAAGGTACCCGATGGTCCGGTGCACGACACGGTTGAGAAGGAATGGCGGCATCTCGACGTGTTCCAGCATCAGGCATTCATCAGCGCTCGTGTGCCGCGTGTCACCCGTCGTGCCTGCGGCGTCCGGTTGGTGACCGTTCCCTGGGCACGACCGGGCAGCCACTTCACGCTGCTGATGGAGACGCTGCTGCTGGAACTGGTCCGTCAGATGCCGGTTCATGGAGTCGCTCGGCTGACGGGGATTTCTGACCGCGCATGGTGGCGGGTGATCAATCAACCATTATGTCGATGAAACCGTGGAGAAGATCGACTGTTCACG
>CAYQAQ010000255.1:0-1105 GCA_964415495.1 uncultured candidatus Brocadiaceae bacterium
CGGTGTGGTGGTGGCGACCGGCGTCAATGGCGACGCCGAGCGCGAAGTCATCGCCGTCGCCTTGGTCGATGGTGCCGTGCGCTGGCGCCGACCCTTGAACACCGGCGGCGAGCTGCTGCTCAGCGACGGCCAGTTACTGCTCGACGATGGTGCGCTGATCGCCATTGATCCGCTCAGCGGCAGCGAGCAGTGGCGTCAGGAACTGCCTGGTGGAAATCTCGGTGTTGCCGATCTTCGTCATGGTCGCGTGCTGGCATCCGGCGAAACAGCGGTGCTCTTGCTCGATGCCGGAACGGGCCGGGTGTTGTGGCAGAAAGACCTCCCACAAGCGGCAACGGCGTCGGCCCTGGTCATCGAGGGCGGGCCGGTGCTGGCGACGACGGCGGGGGTGTTGGCCCTCGACGAACGCGACGGCAGTCAGCGCTGGTTCACTGCTCTCGACGTGCCGGCCGATCGTCTGCTGCGCGCTGGACGCTGGCTGCTGGCGCGACAGAGCGACGATCGCTTGGCGGTCCTCGATGCTGCTACCGGCGTGCTCGAACGCCATCTCGACGGGGTCACCGGCGACGTGCTGGCCGACGACCACGCGGTCTACGTGCACGGCGGGCGCGGCTTCCACCGCTTGGCCTTGGCCGACGGTGTGCGCTCCGCTTGGCTCCGGCTCGACGAGGAGTGGGGCGCGCCGCTGCACGCACCAGTGGCGGCCGAAGGCGTGATCTACTTGGGCACTGAGCGCGGTATTGTCGCTCTCGACGGAGGTGACCGATGAGTCCCCGCATTCACCGATTCGGTCCGGGTATTATTGATGAGGGCGCTCCAGATCCTGCGCGCTTTGGCGGCAAAGGGGCCGGGTTGATGGCGATGGGTCAAGCCGGCTTGCCGGTGCCCCCTGGGTTTTCGATCGAAGCCGCGTGTTGCCGGTATTACGACGAATCGGGCGAATGGCCACAAGGTTTGGAGGCGGAAATCACCGAGGCCCTCGCTTGGCTCGAACAGGTCACCGGTCGCACTTTCGCTCAGGGCGAGCGCCCGCTGCTGGTGTCGGTACGTTCCGGTGCCGCCGTATCGATGCCGGGCATGATGGACACGCTGCTCAACTGCGGCC
>CAYQAQ010000255.1:1115-5152 GCA_964415495.1 uncultured candidatus Brocadiaceae bacterium
GCAAAAACGACTGTTCTGATTGGAAGTGGCTTTGGCCTCGATCCCAGCCAACCGATGGCAGCCGATCCACGCTTCGCCGATATCCACACCGCTTTTGCGCGTTCTTTCGCACGCACCGTCGCAGGCGTCGCGGCCGAAGATCTGGCCGCGGCACCGCCGACCGCTGCTGCGGCCAGTGCGCTGGCAGCCGCGGCTGGCCGGCCGCTGCCAACAGATCCGCGCGCGACGCTGCGCGCCTGTATCGAAGCGGTGTGGCGTTCCTGGCGTTCGCCGCGCGCCATCGCCTATCGCCACCGCCACCACATTGACGGGCTCGCGGGCACGGCCGTCAGCATCCAGGCGATGTTCCCGTCGGAAGTCTCCGGTGTGGTTTTCACCGTCGATCCACAGGCACCGGAATCCGGCGAGTTGGTCATCGAGGCCGCTTTCGGTCTTGGCGAATCGGTGGTCTCAGGCGATGTCACCCCTGATGCCTATCGGGTCGCGCGCGCTGGGAGCGCGGTGCTGCGCAGTGTCGTCGGACGTAAGACGGCGTCGGTGCGGGCACTCGGCGATCGCGCCGAGCATCCCGCTGATGCGCGCTGCCTTGATGAGGCGCGCTTGGCTGAATTGGCTGCGCTGTGCCTGCGGGTCGAACAGCACCGTGGCAGCGCGGTCGACATCGAATTCGGCTTCGCCGAAGGGCGTTTCGCCATTCTCCAGTCGCGGCCGATTCGCGGTCTCGAGGTTGCTCGCGATGTGGCACCAGCGCGTCTGGCTATGGTCGAAACGCTGCGCGCGGGCGCGCGTGGTGGGCGTCGGCTGTGGATTCGCCATAACCTCGACGAAACCCTGTCGCATCCCACCACCTTGACCTGGGACTTCATCCGTCGCTTCATGGCCGGCGATGGCGGCTTCGGTCGCCTGTATCGCGACCTCGGCTATCGCCAAGATCCGCGCTTGGCCACGGACGGATTTCTCGACTGCATCGGGGGCCGGCTCTATGCGGATACCGGTCGCGCAGCGGGATTGTTTTGGGACCGTATGCCGCTGGCCTACGATCTCGATGCCCTGCGCCGTGATCCCAAGTTGATTGAGCAGCCACCGACGGTGTTCCGTCCGGAGTTGGCAGACCAAGGTTTCCTTGTGCGCCTGCCGGGGAACCTGTGGGCGATGATACGCGCCTCGCGCCGGCTGAAACGGCTGCGTGGGAAATCCTTGGCGCGCTTTCGCGACGAGGTGCTGCCAGCCTATGAGACGTGGCTGACGGTCGAACGCGTCCGTGATCTCGACGCCCTCGCGGTGCCGGCCCTGCTCGCGTGTCTGGAGGCACGGCGCGCGCGCGTGCTCGACGACTTCGCGGGTGAGTCGCTCAAGCCAGGATTTTTTGGCAGCATGGCTTTCGCTGCGGTGTGCGCCGATCTGGTACAGGTCTTGGGTGACCAAGCGGGCCGCGAATTGGCGCTCCGCTTGATCATGGGTCTGGAAGGTGACCTGACGGTGGAACTGAACGCCGAATTGCATGCGGTGGCACACGGAAATAGCTCCATCGAGGGTTTCCTCGACCGCTTTGGCCATCGTGCGGTCGCCGAGATGGAATTGGCCGAGCCGCGCTGGCGCGAAGAATCCGGTTACCTGGAACGCCAGCTCGACGGATTACGTCGCCAAACCATCGATCCCGCCGAGCGTCATCGCGAGCACGCCGCCGCCCGCGTGGTTGCCGACCAGTCCTTGCCGGAAGTGCTGGCGGCACACGGGGGCGCGAGTCTGGTCGAACGCATCCGCAGCAATCTCGGCTTGGCGCGCGAGTTGCTGCCGTGGCGTGAAAACGGCAAGTTTCACCTCATGCGTGGCTATGAACTCGTGCGCCAAGCGGTGCTTGCCCTCGGTCGCCGACTCGACCTGGGCGAAAGCATTTTCAATCTGCACTACGACGAGCTGGCGGAGGCGGCACGCGATCCGGTGGTGGTGCGGGCGCGCATCGCCGAACGCAGCGTACGCCGTGAGGCGCAACGGCGTTTCGATATGCCCGACCTGATCGACTCCGCTGATCTTGATGCCCTTGGCCTGCCTCGCCGCATCGACGCCGCCAACGAGTGGGTCGGCGAGCCGATCTCGGCCGGCATCGTTACCGGCACCGCGCGGTTGGTTTTCCATCCCGATCAAGCCGGCGAGCTGGGTGATGACGCAATCCTGGTCTGCCCATCCACCGATCCGGCCTGGACGGCTTTGTTCGCGCGCGTACGCGGGCTCATCATCGAACGCGGGGGCGTGCTGTCGCATGGTGCTATCGTCGCCCGCGATTTTGGCCTGCCGGCGGTGGTCTGCCCGGATGCGACGCGTCTCATTGCCGACGGCCAACGCCTGCTGCTCGATGGGAACACCGGCCGCATCACCCTGCTGCCTGCGGAGGTCCGGTCATGAGCATTCTCGATGCGATCACCCACTGGGTGCTGCTGGTCGGCGATTTGCTCGGCGGTTGGATTTTGCTGCTGCAACGTGACCTCGGTTTGCTCGTGGTCGCCATCGTCACGGCGCTGATGCTGGTCGGGGTACGGCGCTGGGCCACCGATCAGGGCTGGCTGCGCCGCGCGCAGGCGGATGCCAAACGTCTCAAACAGCTGCGCCGTGAGGCGCTGGCGCGTGGCGACCGGGCCGCTGCCAATCGCCACCGTACGTTGGCCGGCCGTATCGGTCTGATGCGCCTGGGGGGCGAAGGCAAACCGCTGCTGTGGGCGATCGTACCGGTGGCTCTGCTGGCGGTGTGGGCGTATGAGCGCATGCCGTATCTGCCGCCGGAACCCGGCGCAGAATTGGCCGTCCATCTGGTGCATCCCGCTTCTGCAGCGGGCACGCTGGCGCATCTCGTTCCTGAAGACGGCCTCGCCGAGCCGGCTGACGGCTGGGTCACCGCCTTCGTCATCGATCCCATCGACCCGCGTCAAGCCGTCGCCTCGTGGCGTCTGCGACCGCAGGCTGATCACGATCTGATTGTGGTTTCCGAGCGCGGGCGCTTTGCGCATCCGCTGCCGCTGACCAGCCGCAATGCGCCTCCGGTCATGCTCACGCATACTCCGGATATGACGATCTTCAGTCACCTCGATCTGGTCGAACGCCGGCTTTTCGGGATCGTTCCCGGCTTGCCCGCCGTGATGCTGCCAGCGTGGCTCGTCGGTTACCTCATCCTCACGCTCGCGATGGTGCCGGTGACCAAGCGCGTTTTCCGATTGGAATGATCTGATGCCTCTGCCGTGCGATACTCAGAACCACACCGTGCTGTGCGGGCATGCCCAAGGCACCGCGGTCGAATATGTCGAGCAGGCCGCTACATTGGGCATCGGGATTCTTGCCTTCACCTGCCACATCCCGATGGCGAGCGCTGGTTTCGGCGGCCCGCGTATTCGCATGGATTTCGCGCAGATTCCAGCGTACCGCGCCATGGTCGCCGAAGCCAAGGCCGTCGGTGAACGTCTGGGCGTCGAGGTGCTCTACGGCATTGAAGCCGAGTGGTTCCCTGAGCCGGCCGAACTGACCGCGATGGATGAGCTTATTGCCAGCGAACCCTTCGATATGGTTTTGGGCTCGGTGCATCCGCATCTCCCCATCTGGCAACGCTGGTTCGAGGAGAAGGGCCTGCGGGAAGATGGACCGCGCTGCGAGGCGTTCTGGGCGGAGATGCTGCGTGCGGTCGAGTGCGGCCGCTACGATACCATCACCCATCCGGATGTGGTACGCCGCTACGATACCGTCACCGTTCACGACGCCGATCGCCATCGCGTGGCCATTGCACGATTTCTCGACGGTTTGCAGCGGATCGACCATTGCATGGAGTTGAACACCGGCGGTTATACCGATCGCAACAAGAAGGAACCGCATCCGGAATTATCCATTGTGGCCATGGCCGCCGAGCGTCGGGTAAAACTCACGCTCGGATCTGACGCCCACCGCCCGACCGGCGTCGGCCAGGGCTTCGCCGCCGCCGCCGACCTGCTGGCCGCTAGCGGCTGGGATCGCTTGCATGTCTTCCGCCAGCGCCGTCGCTGTGAAGTGCTGTTGCC
>CAYQAQ010000256.1:0-387 GCA_964415495.1 uncultured candidatus Brocadiaceae bacterium
GGTTGGGTGAGAATCGCTTGGTCGAAGGCGTCCTCGCGGGCCAGCCCGTGGCGCTGGGTTCGGCGCTGGAAGCCGCTGGCAAGGCGCTGTCGGCCGGCAAGCGCATCGCGGTGGTGGCCTCGGGCCATCTGACCACGGAAGATAACGCGGCGGTGCTCGCACTGGCTGAGGGTTTCAGCGGTCGCGTCGAGGTGTTCGGCGGTTCATGGCTCTCGGTCGGCAAGGCCGATGGCATCGCCCGCTCCGGCGATCCAGTGGCGAACCGCAAGGGCGTCGAGTTGCTCGGCATCGCCGACAACCTTGATCAGCTCACCAGTTGCGCCGCCGAATTCGACGTGCTGGTCACGGTCGGCCACGATCTGTGGGCTGCGAACGCCGAGAAGGCCG
>CAYQAQ010000256.1:397-5146 GCA_964415495.1 uncultured candidatus Brocadiaceae bacterium
GCATCGCTCTGGCGAGCTGGAACGACGCGACGTTGGCTAAAGCCACCATCGCCATCGGCATCCGCGCGTGGGCCGAAGTGCGCGGCACCATGGTCAACTGCCAGGGCCGCGTGCAGTTGCTCAACGCCTGCCCGGTCGTCGCGAGCGACGCCATCGAACCCGCGTGGCAGGTGCTGGCGCGCCTGGCCAGCTACGCTGGCAAACCGATCCCGTGGACGAGCGAGCTCGACGCGTGGAAGGCCTGTGTGGCGCGCGTTGGCGCCTTCGCCGGGTTGACCTACCGCAGCATCGGCCCGATGGGCGCGCTGATCACGGTCGAACAGCCGGCAGGGGTTGCCTGATATGGATATCGAGACGCTGGTGATCATGGCGATCAAGCTCGGCTTGGTGATGACGCCGTTCATGCTGGTGCCGCTGTTGATTCTGTTGGAGCGCCGGGGCGCGGCAGCCATTCAAGACCGTCCGGGTCCGAATCGTGCCGCGATCGTGCTGCCGGGTGGCTTCCGCATCCGCGGCTTCGGCATGGTGCACAATTTCACCGACGGCATGAAGTTGTTCTTCAAGGAGAGCTTGGTTCAGCCCTTCGTGAATCGCTGGTTCTTCCTGCTCGCGCCAGCCATCCCGGTGATGACGGCGGTGTTGACGCCGGCGCTGATTCCGTGGTTCGGGCCCATGACCTACGAAGCCGGCGGCGTGGTGCACACGACCACGGGTTCGTGGCTCGACGCCAACAGCGGTCTGCTGGCGCTGTTCGCGCTCGGCAGTTTGTCGGTCTACGGCGTGGTGCTCGGCTCGTGGGCATCGAATTCGAAGTACAGTCTGCTCGGCGGCATGCGCGCGTCGGCGATGATGATTTCGTACGAAGTCTCCATGGGTCTCTCGATTCTGGGGCTCTTCCTGCTCATCGGGAGCTTCAGCCTGACCGATGCGGTGACCTGGCAGAGCACGCATGCCTGGGGCATCGTGGTGCAGCCGATCGGCTTCTTCCTCTTCCTGGTCGCGATGTTTGCGGAAACCAACCGCAATCCGTTTGACGTCGCGGAAGGTGAATCGGAATTGGTCGCCGGCTTCCACACCGAATACAGCGGCGTGAAATTCGCTCTGTTCATGATGGGCGAATATTGCCACATCGTGATCGCGTCAGCCTTGCTCGCTGTCCTGTTCCTTGGTGGCTATGATCTGCTGCCGCTCGATCTCAGCTTCGGCGGAGCCGTCGCGTGGCTGCCGCAGGCGCCGTATGACCAAGCGTTCATCCTGCGTCATTTCGGTGAAGTCCTCGCTGTGGTGCTGGGCCTCAAGGGCCTGCTGTTCCTGGGTTTCCAATGGTTGTTGGCCAAGCGTTCGCGCCTGTATGCCAGCTTCGAGGCCAGCGACCGCACCGCGCGCGTGCGTGAGTACCGCCTGTTCCGCGGTATCTTCGGACTCGGTGGGCTGGGCCTGCTTGCCGCCGCAGTGGCCTCGTGGATGTTCCTCGATCCGCAGCCGCTGCGCACCAGTCCGGAAGTGTACGGCTTCCTGCCCACGATCCTCGCCGGCCTGATCCAATTTGGCGTCATTCTGATCAAGACCCTGTTCTTCTGTTGGCTCTTCGTCTGGGTGCGGTGGACCCTGCCGCGCTTCCGCTACGACCAGATCATGTCGCTGGGTTGGAAGTGGCTGCTCAACATCGCCCTGATCAACCTGCTGCTGACGGCGGTGATCGCGAAGTTGGTGCGCGGATGAGCCTGTTTGCTGGAATCGTCGAAGGGAACCCCCATGCCTAAGATCGTTCCCCGGCCCGAACTGACGTTCTGGGAAAGCATCTATTTCGTTGAGATCTTCAAGGGTCTTGGCACGACGTTGCGTCACGCCTTCAACACGCTGACCAAGCCGGAATCGCTGCCGACCTTGATGTACCCGGAGGTCAAGCCGGATATCCCGCGTGATTACCGCTCGCGCCATCGTCTGATGAAGCGTCCTGATGGCACGCCGCGCTGCGTGGCGTGTTTCATGTGTTCGACCGCCTGTCCCGCGCGCTGCATCAATATCGTCGCCGAAGAGGCGCCTGACCGGCATATCGAGAAGCGTCCGAAGCAGTTCGACATCGATCTGCTGCTGTGCGTGTTCTGCGGCTACTGCGTCGAGGCCTGCCCCTGTGATGCGATCCGCATGGATACCAAGATCGCGATTCTGGCTGGTGACAACCGTGCCGACTTCGTGATCAACAAGGATCAGCTCATGGACTGGGATCCCGCCACGTATCCCCAGACCGACATCCAGTCGCAAAAAGCGCCCGGTGGTTCGCTCAACGCCGAGGCCCTGGCCGCATTCAAAGCGGGAGATCATCACTAATGCGCCACCAGTGGAGTTGCCAGTTGCCAGTTGCCAGTTGCCAGAGCGGTGCAGATGGGACTCGAAGCCGGTCTAATGATCTGATATCGTCCAGCGTTTCTCCTACGTCAGCGCTGCGGACTGGCCACTGGCATCTGGCCGCTGGCAACAACGCCGACGAAGGAAGTCGCCATGTTTCCTGAACTGTCGGCCACGCTGGGCCCGATCTACTTCTGGTTATTTGCCGTCATCTCGGTGGTGTGCGGCTTGGGCGTGCTTTTCTTGCGCCATCCGATCCAAGGCGCGGTGAGCTTGGTGGGCGTTATGCTCAGCCTCTCGGGCATTTACGCGCTGTTACATTCGCCCTTCTTGGCGGTGCTTCAAGTGTTGGTGTATGCCGGTGCCATCATGATGCTGCTGGTCTTCGTGATCATGATCCTGAACAAAGGTGAGGATCACCAGCTGCCACGTTTCGATCGCTTGTCGGTGTTGGGCTTGGCCCTGCCGATTCTGCTCGGTGCGGCCGTCGTGATCACCATGCGTGATGCGGCACCCGCCTTGGTGGAATCCGTCGGCACGCCGCGCGTGGGTCTCCAAGAGATCGCCGCCGGCATGTTCGACATGCGCAGCCAGGGCTGGTTTGTCCTCTTCGAAGTGGCGGGACTTATTCTGCTCACCGCCGTTGTCGGTGCGATTCTGCTCGCCAAGCGCAGCTTGGAGAGTCCGACGACGAAAACGGTCGATCTCGGCAATCATGCGGGTCACGGCGGGCATGCTGATCGCGGCGGGAGCATCGCGGCGGTGCACGATCGGGCCGCAGCGGCGACCTCGACCGTCCTGGCTCAGGACCCCACGACTGATAACCCCCATTCGGACCAGGTCTGATCCATGTCCCACGTTGATCCGGTTCATGTCCAGATGCTGGCGGCAATCCTGTTCGCCATCGGTCTCGCGGTTGCAGTGTCGCGCCGAAATCTCTTTTTCCTGCTGATGGGCATCGAGCTCATGCTCAATGCGGTCAATCTCAGCTTCATCGGTTTTGCCCGCACCCATGTCGAGGTTGGTGCCGTCGGCGGCCATCTGGTCCCTTTGTTCGTAATCGCCATTGCTGCTGCTGAAGCCTGTGTCGGCTTGGCCATGGTCATGTGCATCGTCCGCAACCGTGATTCCATCGACGGCGACGCCTACGCCGACCTCAAGGAGTGATTCGGTGTACCCGCTCTGGTTGATCGTCGCTTTCCCGCTTATTGGCTTCGCCGTCAACGGCTTGGTCTCTATATTGACCGCCCGCAATCCGCAGGCCCCATCCAAAGGCTTGGTGGGTTTCATCGGAGTCGCCACCTGCGCAGCCAGCTTCTTCTCCGTGGTGCACGCCATGGGTGTCATGGGCAATGGCCCGGGATTGATCTGGCGCGGCTGGGAATGGCTTGATTTGCCTATGGGTGCCCTGCATTTGGGTTTTGCCTTTGATCGTTTGACGGCAGTCATGCTGCTGTTCATCACCGGTATCGGCACGCTGATTCATCTCTATTCGATCGGCTACATCGGCAACGATCGCGGCTTCGCCCGTTTCATGAGCTACATGAATTTGTTCATGGCGTGCATGATCGTGCTGGTGCTGGGCGCGAGTCTACCGGTGACCTTCCTCGGCTGGGAAGGCGTGGGTCTGTGCTCGTACCTGCTCATCGGTTTCTGGAAGGATGACACCGCCAACTGCGATGCCGCGCGCAAGGCCTTCGTGATCAGCCGCATCGGTGATCTGGGTTTCCTGTTGGGTACTTTCGCGCTGTATACCGCGATGGGCGATCAGGCGAGCCTGAACTACGCGCAGATTTCCCAATTCTTCCAAAGCGAACCCGGTCTGGCGATGGCGGGCAGCGGTCTGCTCTGCGCCGCTGCTGCGCTGCTGTTCCTGGGCTGCACGGGAAAGAGCGCGCAGCTGCCGTTGCTCACCTGGCTGCCGGATGCGATGGCAGGTCCGACGCCGGTGTCGGCGCTGATCCACGCCGCGACCATGGTGACCTCGGGCGTGTACCTCTGTGCTCGCTTGTGTGACGTCTACGTGCTGTCCGGTTGGGTCATGCCGATGATTGCCCTGATCGGCTGTGCGACGGCCCTCTATGGTGCCATCGCCGGTCTGGTGCAGTGGAATATCAAGAAGGTCATGGCCTATTCGACGATCAGCCAGAACGGCTTTATGTTCATGGCCATCGGCGTTGGCGCTTTCGACGTCGCCATTTTCCACGTGGTGACCCATGCTTTCTTCAAGGCGACCTTGTTCCTTGGTGCGGGCTCGGTGATTACCGCCATGCACCATGAACAGGACATGCGTCGCATGGGTGGCTTGGCCAAGGTCCTGCCGATCACCTATTCGGCAATGTGGTTCGGGTGGTATTCCATTATTGGTTTGCCCATGGGCTCGGGCTTCATGTCCAAGGA
>CAYQAQ010000257.1:0-5128 GCA_964415495.1 uncultured candidatus Brocadiaceae bacterium
CCGCGCGGACAGATGCGCTCGCCCGAATCGGGATCGACGGTGCCAGCCATGATGCGCTCGCCCGAATCGGGATCGACGGTGCCAGCCATGATGCCGAGCAGCGTCGACTTGCCCATGCCGTTGGGGCCAATCAGGCCGAGGCGGTCCCCCTCCTGCACCGACAAGGTGAGGTTTTCGAAAAGCGGATGGGTGCCAAAAACCTTGGAGACCCCTTGAAGACTGAGCTGAACGGCCATGGCGGGCAGACAATGCGCTACGGGGACGACAGACCAAGAGGGAACCGCTTCTTGCCAAGCGGGTCAAGTCCTTCATTATCCCCACCCCGACCAACGGGCGGTTAGCTCAGCGGCTAGAGCATTCGCTTCACACGCGAGGGGTCACAGGTTCGAATCCTGTACTGCCCACCACAAACACCCCCGGTACCCGCCGGGGGTGTCTTTTTGCCGGCTTTCGGTGCGCCGGCTTTCCAGGAGTCGTCATGACGGAACGCGAAGGCCAGGAACGCATCGCCAAGTTGCTCGCCCGGCGGGGTCTCTGCTCGCGTCGTGAGGCCGAACGGCTGGTCATCGCCGGCCTGGTCAGCGTCGATGGTGCCGTCGTGCAAGATCCCGGTCGCCGCGTAGCCATGGACGCCAAGCTGCAGGTCCTGGAAAAGGGCCAGACCCGCCTCGAGCGCCGCGTCACCGTGCTGCTGCACAAGCCACGCGGTATCG
Organism: uncultured candidatus Brocadiaceae bacterium; assembly: GCA_964415495.1. Taxonomy (GTDB): domain Bacteria; phylum Planctomycetota; class UBA11346; order UBA11346; family UBA11346; genus CAYQAQ01. Next base: position 714 of record CAYQAQ010000257.1, read on the forward strand.
TCTCGACCCAACCGGAAGGCGACCAAGTGCCGGCCTGGACGCTGTTGACGCCGGGACGCTGCGCGGATGCCGAGGCGGATCCGACCGTCCTCGCCGAACCGTGGCACTGCGCCGTGTGCGGACGTCTGGATCAAGACAGCCGTGGCCTGCTGGTGCTCAGCCAGGATGGCGTACTCGCCCGCGTCATCACCGGTACGCACACATGGAAAAAATATTATCTCGTCACCGTGGACAGTGATCCGCAGCCGCACCAGATCAATGCGTTACGACGCTTGAACACGCTGGATGGCAAACCCTTGCAACCCATGCGCGTGGACGTGGCGGGAGAACGCCAACTGCGCTTCGTGCTGCGCGAGGGCCGCAAGCATCAGATCCGACGCGCCTGTGCGCTGGTCGACCTCAACGTGGTCGATCTGTTACGCGACCGCATTGGTCCCTGGTCGCTCGGCGATCTGGCCGAAGGTCAGTGGCAAGTCGTTCCCCGCATTGAGGTCGAACGCGTCATCAGCGCGGTGGACCCAACGGCGGGCCAGCATCGATCCGAGTGAAGGGCACCAGCACCGGTGCCAACGGTTTGCCAGGGTTGTCCAGCTTGCGCAGCAAGGTGAGCGCCGCCTGCCGGCCCACCTCGACTTGATCGACTTCGTACCGCGACCCCTGCATGCCGAGATATTCTGGCAACCGCCCATCTAAGGAAATCATCTGCAGGGCGTGCCCCACCGGCCGACCACTGGCCTGCGCAAGGGTGTGAATGTGCCACATCAAGGAATCGTTGCCGTAGAGGATGATACCGGTGATGGCCCGTGCAGGATCCAGCAACGCTACCACCAGACTCTTGCGCGCTTCCTCACTCGCCAGGCGCCCACGATCGATAATTTCCTGCAGACCCGCAGCCTTCATCGCCTCTCGATAGCCCTCGTAACGGTAGCGACTGCTGTAATGTTCTCCCGTATCGCTGGGATCGTATGAGCATTCCACATAAGCGATGCGCTGATGGCCGAGCGCGATCAAACGTTCCGTCGCTTCGCGCGCGGCTGCAAAATCGTCGGGATGCACGCAATCATGCTTGCGCGCAACATTGATCCACACGTGGGGAATCTGAAAGCGATCGAGATGATCAATCATGCGCTGCGGCACATGGTTGTCGTATTTAATCAGCAGGCCATCGATCATCGACTGCTGGATGATGCGCGGCATGGCCTCGCCTTCCGATAAATCCGGATCGGTTAGCCGCGCCAATACCAAATGTAAATCATTCTTGGCCAGTACCTCATCGATCCCTTCGAGAAGCTTGCTGTCCAGATTGGCGCGTTCCCATTTGGTCGAGGTCAACAAGCCGACGTGATTGAAGCGACCATTACGCATCGCTCGCGCCGAGGCATTGGGCCGGTAGCCGAGACGTCCCGCCGCTTCGAGCACTTTGTCGCGGGTTTCCGCGCGGACCGCCGGATTGCCCATCAACGCCCGCTGGACGGTCATATGGCTGAGCCCGGTCTCCCGGGCGACGTCCATCAAAGTCGTTCGCGTCGCATCGCGCCGAGCCGCCATGATCAGGGCTTCTTATCGTCGTTCGTAGCACCCGACGCGGCCTTGGCACCTTCGAGTTCCGTCGTCAGCGTATCGATAGAGGTCTGCAACATCGCCGCTTCGGCGTCTTTGGCCTCACCCTCGGCGACCAGGGCCGCCACCCGCGTGGACAGCGTCGCTACGGTTTCCTCGGTGGTATCCGCGCGCGTTTGCTCGGATTCGGCACGGGCGATGGCAGCATCGCGTTCACCTTCGGCGGCTTGCCGCGCGCTGGCCTCGGTCGCGGTCGCCTGCGTTTGCGTGGCCAATTTGCTCTGTTCATCGGCGAGGGCTTGTTTGAGGTCGCCGACCTGCAGGAATAGCACCACAGCCACGGCCAAGAATACCAACGCCAATACACCCGCCATCATCACCGGCAGCTTGCTTGCCGGTGCCGTCGACGGGGGCGCATGACGAGACGGCGCTGGCGACGTTTCCTCGCCCTCAGAAGCACTGCGCACCGTCCGGCGCGGCCGCTGCACCGCGGATGCTCGCGCCGGTGCTGCGACGGGCGCGGCTTCCGGAGCGCTCGGCAATTCTGGCTCAGGCTCGGCAGCGGCTGCCACAGCAGGTGCGGCTGGAGCGGCGACCGGCGGTGCAGCCACGGCAGCAGGCGTGGCCACCGGCAGCACCGGTGTCGCGAGCGGCGTGTTAGTGACGCCCAGCTGCAAGGATAACGCCGTCGCCGACGGCGGGGCAACCGGCGGGGCCGGTTCGGCCACCGCGTCATCCTGATCGTCGCCTTCCGGTGCCGACTCAGCCGGCTCTTCGGCCAACATTTCTTCCTCGTCCGGATCCCCCCATTCGACCTTCTGCGGCGAACGGCAGGATGGACAGTAGACGGCGTCGCCCGCGCAACTCGGCGAAATCTTGCTGGTATACCCGCACACCGTGCATTCGAAGGCAATGCCGACATTGGTCATGGCCAATTTGGGTTCACGCACTTTGGCCGGACTGACCCGGGCAATCGTCACCGTGCGACCCGTCGCTGCCTCAAGATCGGTTTCTGCTTTCACCTGCTGGACTTCTTTGCACTGCGGACAATGAATCGGCTTCCCCGCGTACTTACCGGGAATTTTGGCGCGATAACCACAAGCTGTGCATTCAAAGCGAATCTTTTCGCTCTCGCCGGTTTTGAAGACGTTTTCATCCGCCGCCATGGAGGCAACGATGGGTGAGGTCACCGCTTCGCCTTTGACCAGTTGCGGTGTTTGGCAACCCGGGCAGCGAATGGTCTTGCCATCATACTCCGCCGCGAGGCGGCCCTTATAGCCGCATGAGCCACAGGTGAACACGATCTTGCCCTGTCCAGGACTCGGCGTGCTCGGCGCCGCGAAATCGGGCGTAGCCTCGACCGCACCGCCATCGGCAACGCTGACCGCGCCGACCTCTTGCACGGTCTTGCACTTCGGGCAATGGATCGAGCGACCGCTGTAATGCGCCGGGATGCGGGCCTTGTACGAGCAGGCGGTACAGGTGAACAGGATCTTGTCGGCGACGGTCATCCGGCTTCTCACAGAGGGGAACCTAGGTGGTATCCCCGCGCAGCCCGGTCGGCAACCGTCAAGAGGCCGGACCCATGGGGGCAGTTCAGTACACTGCGTCAGCCTACGGCAGAACTAGGAGGCCTTCCGGCGATGCTGCCGCCCTCCCAGAACCCGCGCTCAGGGTTTCAGTTCGGTTGGCAGCCACCAGCGATTGCTCTGCCCATACAGCAGGCCGAAGCCGGCTTCGCGTGCGGTGCCCAGGTCGGGATTGACGGTTGCCATACCGATACGCATCCAGTTGCGACGCCCCGGTCGATCCTCTTCTTTGCGCCGCATCAGGGACCACGGAATCATGATTTCATAGCGAGTGATCTCACCAGCGCGGGATGCGCGGGCCTGAAGGTCTTGGGCACCGGTGTCCGTGGGCTCCACGCCCTGCATGGCTCGCACCACCGTACGCCCATTCGCGACGCCGAGATGGAAGACGAGGGATTGGTGGTCGCGGTTCTCATCGAGTGGAGCAATGCCGACGAGCAAGCCGGGCGAGGCCAACGGCGGCAGACCGGGGCCCGACAGTGCTGCCGTCGACGCACCTACTTCCGCGGCCAGCACCAAACCGGCCGCCGTGTAGCCCGACCACCACCGCAAGGACGGCGGTGCGGTTGAGCCGCCCAAGGCCCGAATGCCCTCCCCACCCACCACCTGTGCCGTCTCTTCTGGCCACTCATCCAGGTGGCCATCGATCAAGGGTGCCACCGCCAGCTGCGGCGCAACCAGAGCCGGATACTCGACCAGACCGAGTCGGGCCCGAAGAGCGTGCACCGCCATCGGCGCCTGATCGGGTACGGCTTTGGGATCTTTCAGACCGCGTAGAATGACGACACCATCGTCGCCATCCATGATCATCAGATCGCGATCGATGCTGTAGCGAAGCGGGCCGTCCGCCACATGCATGGGGATCAGCGCTTCCGCCACCACCTCGCCATCTGCTGTCAAACGCCGGGTGTGGAGGCGACCATTCGACCACGACAACGCATGAATGTGCCCGCCGACGCCGACCGTCGTCACCGGACGCAGACGGTCATGCGGTTCATCCTGACGCTTGAAGCGCTCCTTGCCGTCGATGCCGATCCCGATGAGTTGCGAACGTCCGCGCGCCACCGGATTTTGCCGAATCAGGTTATTGCCCGCGCGACCAAAGCGCATCATGTGATAATCGGGTTCATGCAAGTGGCCGTCATGATAGCGAAGGTTCAAGCGCACCGTGCCGTCGGCAGGATTGAGCACATGATAATTGAAGCGCTTGTCATTGCGGGTGACGATGTCGATGCCATTGGCGTGGACTTCGAAGAAGGCCACGGG
>CAYQAQ010000258.1:0-5089 GCA_964415495.1 uncultured candidatus Brocadiaceae bacterium
GCCCCTGCCGCCACGGCGGACCTCTTCCCGGAAAAGCTGGTTGATGCGCACGGCAAGGAGGTCTCACGTGATGCCCTCAAAGGCAAGATCGTCGGCGTGTATTTCTCGGCCGAATGGTGCCCGCCCTGCCGCGCCTTCACACCGTCCTTGGTCGCCTTCCGCGATAAGCATAAAGATGAGTTCGAAGTCGTCTTCGTGAGCTCGGATCGCAGCGCCGCCGAACAAAACAAATACATGTCAGGCTATAAAATGGCATTCCCCGCCGTTCCGCACGGTTCCGCCGCCGGCAATGCCCTGAAGGAGAAATTCTCGGTGCGCGGCATCCCGAAGTTGGTGATCCTCGATGCCAACGGCAAGGTGATCAGCGAAAATGGTCGCGGGGATATCGGCAGCGACCAGGCCGGTGCCCTCGCCAAGTGGAAGCAGAAGTCGTCGTAATCGACCGCGATGCGTGCGGTGTTGTGCGGCCACCCCGGGGTTTTCCTCGGGGTGGTTGTTTGGTGGGCGTGCATCAGGTGAACTGGTTTATCGCGCGTGACGGCCGTTCAGCGCCCAAACACGCATCATTTGCGCCCCTACGCGCCATTTCACCGGGATTGGCATAGGACGTGCGGCTCGTGTCCTCAGCGACCCCCTCCCATCGCGAAGGACCACGGCCATGCTCAGTTCCAACCTGCTCGACTGCCTGCTCGCTCTCGATACCCGTGAGACGCCCGCCGGGTTGGAGATCCGCCCGACGACGCAGACTTTGGCGCGCACCGCTACTTGGGAGGATCTGCCGTGGTTGGCCGCTCGGCGCGCGCTGCCGGTCATCATTCAACTCAACCATCACGATCCCTTGCCCACCTCGGCCTTGGTGCGCTGGCTGCTGCGTGTGGTCGAGCACCTGCCCGGGCATACCATCGATCTGCGCTGCGCTCCGCGCATCATTGCTACGCTGAGTTTGCTCGGCATCGACCGCCTGCTTGGCGAACGCGTACGGATCAGCCGCAGCCCGCGCTGATGATCACGGCGCCTTGATCAGCCGCAATTTTCCAGGTAATTCCGCTATCATCAGGTGCTTGCCCTCGCGGGTCACATGCAAGCGACGCTCTTCGCCACCGCGCGGTTGCACCACCGCAGTGGCGGTGGTCGCCGTCGCGTCTTCGAGCCGCCACTGACCGGCGTACATCTCGTCGGCACCCACCACCACCCGCGCCGTGCGCAGGGTGAAGGTGACGCCGAAACCATCGACGTCCTTGGCCGCCGCCGCCGCCTCCTTTTGCTCAGCGGTGACGGCCTTCTCATCCACCACCCAAGTCCCGTGTAGGTCGTTGGGCGCGATCGCCGCATGCAGCAGGGTGAGGGTTGCGAACAGGGTCAGGAGGAGGGTACGCATGGTGGGGATCCTGCGTTGACGGGCCGGACTGCGGAAGCCTGGACCCTCGGCAGGCCCCACATCCAGTGACACGCGGCTCAATGCGATCCCATACCCTCTTGCGCCAGAGATATATTGCACTATAAGCAATATCATGATAACCCCCTCCCTCCCGGTCGGCACTGCCCCCACCTCCACGCTGACCGCGGATCTGTGCGTCGTCGGCGGCGGTATGTCCGGCGTCTGCGCCGCCATCGCGGCAGCGCGGCGAGGCTCGAAGGTGATTCTGCTCCAGGACCGTCCCGTCTTAGGCGGCAATGCCTCGAGCGAAATCCGCATGTGGATCTGCGGCGCCCATGGCCGCGATGCCAAAGAGACCGGCATCCTGGAAGAGATCCAACTCGAGAACTGCTATCGCAATCAGCAGCTCAATTACAGCGTTTGGGATACCGTGCTGTACGAGAAGGCCCGCTTTCAAGAGGGTTTGACACTGCTGCTCAGTTGCGCCGTGTGCGAGGTCGAAATGGACGGCGACCGCATCGCCGCGATCAAGGCGTGGCATCTCACCGAGCAGCGTTGGGTGCGTGTCGAAGCGGCGTTGTTCGCCGACTGCTCGGGCGATTCGATCCTACGCCTCTCCGGGGCCGAAACCCGCTGGGGCCGCGAGGCCCGCCACGAGTTCGGCGAGTCGCACGCGCCTGAGGTCGCCGACCGCAAGACCATGGGCAATTCCCTGCTGCTGCAGTTGCGCGAGATCGATCCCGCCGACCACCGCCCCTTCATCGCGCCGGAATGGGCCCATCGGTTCGACGACAGTCACCGGCGTATCCGCGAGAATGGCAAACCGCAGGGCCACAACTTCTGGTGGATCGAGATTGGCGGCGAGCAGGACACCATCGCCGAGGCCGACGCCATCCGCGATGAACTGTACCGCATCGCCTTCGGTGTGTGGGCCTACATCAAGAATCATCCCGACGGGCGCGGCCAGCGCTGGGAATTGGAATGGCTCGGGCACCTGCCCGGCAAGCGCGAGAACGTCCGCTACCTCGGCGATCACGTCCTGAGTCAAACCGACGTAGAATCGTGCGGTCGCTTCGACGATGTGGTCTGTCATGGCGGCTGGAGCATGGATGATCACTTCCCGGCCGCCTTCGAGCACGACGGCCCGCCGACCATCTTCCATCCCGCGCCGTCGCCGTACGGCATCCCGTATCGCTGCCTGTACTCGCGCAACATCGCCAACCTGTTCTGCGCCGGACGCAACATCTCGTGCACGCACATGGCGATGTCATCGACGCGGGTGATGGCGACCTGCGCGACCATGGGCCAGGCGGTCGGCACTGCTGCCGCCATCGCCACCGCCCACGGCACCACGCCGCGCGGCGTGTACGAACGCCACCTGCGTGAACTGCAAAACACCCTGCTGGAAGATGACCAGTACCTGCCCGGCCGCCTCCGACCTCTGCCCACGGCGAGCATCGGCGCGACCCTCACCGCCAGCCATGGCGATCCCGCGCCCCTGCACGATGGTCTCGATCGCCGCATCGGCGACGAGGGCCACTGGTTCCACCTTCCGGTGGGCGGCTGGATCGAACACCGCTTCGCCGCACCCACGACGCTGGGCCGCCTGCGCCTCATCGGCGACAGCCAACTGCATCGGCAGAAGCGCATGCCTTGCTCATGGCCACTGAAAGGCAATCAGGATGTCGTGCCGCCGCCGCTCCCGCGCGACCTGACCATTGCGGTCGAACGCCAGCCCGGCGTCTGGGAGGCCGTCGCCCTGCTCACCGACAACCGCCGCCGCTTGATCCAGGTGCCGCTGGCGGGCAGTGGCATTGCCGTGCGCGTGACCATCGACCGCACCTGGGGCGCGGACCAAGCGACACTCTTCGCCTGCGATGTCGGCGTGCCTGTCCGTGACGGGGCCATCGCTGTGACGGAATGGCCCTCTCAAGTCGTCCACTCGCACGCCAGCGCCTGATTCCCTGCAAGACGCAGGGCACATGGGGCAATGCATTGGTGAGGCCCAGCACTGCCGTGAATACGAAGCGACGATCGCCGTGTCGGATCCGGCCTGGGCGGCATGGCTGCGCAGTGCACTCGTCGAACAGGAGCAGACTATCGCACGCCTGCGGCTCCACCCGCGCTTCGCTGCTGCGGCCTGACCGCGGCCTGCTTACTGCGGTGCGACCGGCAGTTCCGGAATTTCGGCAATCAACGGCTGGGCGACCAGGCGCAGATCATCGACAGCCCAGGTCAAATCTTGCAGCCGAGCGCGCAGATCGTTGCGTTCGCTCGCGCCCTGGGCGGCATCGCGTTCGAGTTCGGTGGTGAGCGCCGTCAGCCGCTCTTCCAACCGGTCGAGGCCAGCCTGCAAGCGGGTCCGATCTGCTTCGACCCGGCTCTCGAACTGACTCGCCGTCTCGCGCACCTGCCACAAACCAATACCGAGACCGCCCGCGAGGCCCAGGGCCATCATCACAATCGCGGTACGCAGGGCGGCGGCAGTCATGGGGCTGAGTCTGGGGAACTGGGGTGGAAAAGCCAGATCCAGGTGACCCGCCGCAGGCCCACTGTCCCCTGTACTGTTCCTTATCTCCGTCCCCTTACTTGGCCTTGGCCCGGGCTCGTGCCTTGGGCTTCGCCGCCGGAGCCGCCGCAACCGGTTTCACCGCCGGATCGGCGTTGAGTCCGAAGGCAAAGTAGCCTGCCGCGTTGCGGTAGCAGACGTCGGTGACCAGCTCGCCGATCAGGTCGACATCGTCAGGCAGCAGGCCATCGGCCATGTCACGCCCGAGCAGCGCGCACAAGGTGCGGCGGAAGTACTCATGGCGCACGTAGCTCAAGAAGCTGCGCGAATCGGTCAGCATGCCGACGAAGCGCGACAGCAGACCGAGATTGCTCAACGCATTGAGCTGCTGCTCCATGCCATCCTTCTGATCCAGGAACCACCAGCCCGACCCGAACTGCATCTTCCCGGGCGTGCTGCCGTCCTGGAAGTTCCCGATCATGGTGCCGAGCATCGCATTCTCTTTCGGATTGATGTTGTAGAGAATGGTCTTGGTCAATTGATTCGTCGAGTCGAGCGCATCCAGGAAGCGCGACAGCGGCTTGGCGTAATTGGCGTCGCCGATCGAGTCGAAACCCTTGTCGGCGCCGAGCGCGCGGAACAACCGTGTGTTGTTGTTGCGGATCGGCCCGATGTGGAATTGCTGCACCCAGCCTTTGGCGTGATCCATCTTCGCCCATTCGACCATCATGAAGCTTTTGAACTGCGCGTCTTCGCGCTCGTTCGGACGATCGCCGCGGCGCACCTTGGCGAAGATTGCTTCGATGTCCTGCGCGCCATACGGCTCGGCGTAAAAGGTCTCGACGCCGTGATCGCTCAAGCGGCAGCCGGTGTCATGGAAGAAATCGTGGCGGCGGCGGGTGGCCTCCAAATAGATGTCGACATCGGTGATATAGACGCCAGAGACTTCACCTAGGCGGCTGACCCACGGATTGAACACGTCCGGAGCATCGACGGCCATGCCCTTGTCTGGCCGCCACGTGGGGCGCATTTGACAGGTGAACGACGATCCGACGGCCTGCTCGACGAGCAGCGTACGGTGATGCTCCAACGTGTCGGTGGGATCATCGGTGGTGCATACCACGCGCACGTCCCATTCCTGCATGATACCGCGCGCACTAAAGGTCGGCTTGGCGAGCAAGGCATTGGCCTCGTCCCACACG
>CAYQAQ010000259.1:0-5075 GCA_964415495.1 uncultured candidatus Brocadiaceae bacterium
CGGCCAAGGTCAACATCAGGGGGCGCGGGTTAGCGGTGGCGTCGACGTCGATGGTATCAGCGCTGATGACGATGGCCGCGCGGCCGCGTGGAATGCAGTTGACCAGCGGTGTCTCGTCCGCAGTGGTTTCAATCAGCGCCAGCGTCTCCAGCAGCAATCGGCGATCACCACCTATGCCGCTGGGCGCGAAACGGCCATGCAGCGTGACCTGCCAGCCATGACGCAGCAAATGATCGACGAACGACGCAGCGATGGCAGCGAGGCGATCCATGCGGCGTGGGCTCAGTCGCGTGGAGTCCGTGTCGAGCACCAGCGCGATGGCGCGTGCCGTTGGCGCATGCCGTTCCGAAACCACGAGGTGGCGCGCGCGTGCGCTCGCCCGCCAGTGCACGCGACGCGGCGGATCACCGGGGCGATAGGTGCGCAGGCGCGCGACTTCTTCATCACCGGGATCAGTGCCGGTGGCGACTTGTTCGATCCACGGATCAAGACGCTGCCGCAGTTCCCGGCGCAACAGACCACGACCGGGTAGCACCAGGATTTCCTGCGCCGCCAACACCGGAATGCGCGTGGCGATGAGGCCGAAGGGATGCGTGGTCACCGCTTCCAGCGCGGGCAGCGGTTGCCATCCGCGGGAGCCGAGGCGAGTTTCCCAGCTCACGCGCACGCCACTGGCATTGAGGTCACCCAGTCGCGCAATCGCTTCGCGTTCGCCGCGTATGCCGCGCGCGATATCGAGCACCGCCCCGGCGCATCCGGTCGGATGCCAAGCGCGCAAAGTCAGCACGGTTTCTTCGCCCGCGACGGCGTGATCGGGCCCCAGCCAGGTCACGCGCAACTCGCGCAAGCGGCGACCGCCCCGCGCGGCGGCCAGGGTTAATGCCAGGATCAGCGCCACGCCGAGCACCGCTCCGAGTGGTCGCGGCTGCCACCATGGCGTCGACCATAAAATCACGGCTTCCACCACCACCAAACGTCCGAGCAAGGTCAGCCGCCGGCTGACCGGAGGAGCGGGAGCACCTGCGGCGACCGCGGCGGCCGCGTTCACCGCGGCACGTCCACCGCGGCGATGATGGTCTGGATCAAGGGCCCAGCCGTTTGTCCCGGACGCATGGTCAGACGATGCGCGAGGCACACGCCGGCCAAAGCCTGGACATCGTCGGGGATAACGAAGGTGCGACCCTGCAAGAGGGCCCGCGCCTGGCACGCGCGCTGCAGCCCGATGCCGGCGCGCGGACTCGCACCCAACAGCACGGCTTTGTGGCGGCGAGTATTTTGAACGATAGTGAGCAAATAGCGGCGGACCGGTTCGGCGACGGCGATGGCGCGCACTTCCTCGCGCAGTCGCGCGATCGTGGGCGCGTCGAAGACCGCAGCAACCTGGGCAAGATCGCCTTCGGCACCGTCCGAACCGAGCAGCGCCAGTTCTTCGTCAGACTCCGGATAGCCGAGTCGAAACGACACCAGGAAGCGATCGCGCTGACTGTCGGGCAGCGGGAAGGTGCCGGCGTGGTCGAGCGGATTCTGGGTCGCGACGCAGAAGAACGCGGTCGGCAGCAGGCGTGCATGGCCATCGATGGTGACCTGGCCCTCGCTGAGGGCCTCCAGGAGCGCTGACTGGGTGCGCGGCGGCGTGCGGTTCAATTCGTCGGCGAGCAAGACGTCGCCGAAGAGGGGGCCAGGATGGAAGACGAAAGTGCGCTCGCGTTCATCGTAAATTGAGACGCCAGTGACATCGGCGGGCATCAGGTCGGGCGTACACTGCAGGCGGCGGAAGCTGCCGCCGACGCTGGCCGCTAACGCTCGGGCCAGGGTGGTCTTGCCGACGCCGGGGATGTCTTCGACCAGAGCGTGGCCACCAGCGAGCCACGTCGTCACCAGCAGCTCGACTGCGGTGCGGTTGCCACGATAGACCGAGGCGACGCTATCGATCAGACGGGCGACTAAGGTCGACGATTCAACTATTTGCGTAGTCACTCGGCCCTCGGGCTCTGGGGTGTGGCCATGCATAGGATTATCCACCGTCGGTCGAGAGCGGCTAGGGGCAAGCGGACAGGGTGCTGCAGTGTCTGGCTAACGCGGTGAGGGCGTGCAAGGTTCACCTTGCTCCGACCAATCCGGAGGGGTAAAAGCCAAGCTGTAAGTCACCCGACCGCAACCGATAACGAGGAGCGGACATGGCCCGACAGACGATCGCCAAGCGCACCATTGCGGAGCGTGTCGCTCAGCGACACGGACTCGGTCAGATCCAGACCCTGCAAATCGTGCAGGCCTTTCTGGACGAGATCATTGATGAGCTGGCTCAGGGCAATCGCCTCGAGTTCCGCGACTTCGGGGTCTTCGAAACCGTGGTCCGCAAAGCTCGCATGGCCTTGAATCCCAAGACCTTGGAGAAGGTCCACGTCGACAGCAAGGTCGTGGTCAAGTTCAAGGTCGGTCGCTTGATGAAGGAGAAGGTCGAGAAGCTCGTGTCCGAGGCCGAAGCGGCCGATCTGGCCGCGCGGACTTTCGATCCTTCGACCAATGGTGAGGCGGACGACTGAAGCGACGGTCCTGCAGTCGTCTGCAGGACCCCATCCCTAGGCAGACAGATACCCGGCTTCATGGCGTCATCCATTGGGTTGACGGGACAACGCCTTGTCGGACCTGCGCAGCGCCCCACCATAGCGGATACCCCGTGCGAAGCTGCCTCTTGGTCTTGCTGCTGGCCGTCCTTGCGGCTGAGGAAACCGTTACCTACCGGCTGGATTACCAGGGCGGCAACCTCGCTCTCGCCGCCGGTGCTCCCAACGATCTGCACGGTGGGGTGCACGTGTGGTATGGTGGTGCCCACCTGTTCGCGGATCACATTCATTGGGTGCAAACTCCGGTGCCACCTGGTGATCGGCTGTGGCTGGAACGCCTGAACGTCATGCCCGGTCCGGCGGGACCGGATCCGGAGCGCATCCTGCTCGACTCGACCGCAGCGGTCCTCGTCGGCCTCGGCTTCCGCGGTCGATTGCGCCCGCGTTCGCTGGTCGCCACCCGCTTGGCGAGCGACCCCGGCATGCCGGGCGTGATTCGTTGGCAGGTGGTGCTCGATCAGCCGGGCTGGTTTGCCGGCGATCTCAATCTCGACGGTGCCTGGGTGCCGCATGGCGGCTGGGCGCACACCATTGCCGTGGACCTGACGGCACGCGCCGACGGCGGCGCGCTGCGCTGTCGCGGCATTCACCTGTACGGCAAACCGGCCAGCGATGGCGAGCCGGCTGTGCGTTGCCGCTTGGATCGCCTGCGCACGGCGGTGCGTCCGGCTGAGGCGCTCGCCGATCAGCCGCCCACGGCCGCCGAATTCGCCCTCGAAGGCAGTGCCATCAGCATCCTGTTCAGCGAATTGGGCGTCTTCGATGGCCTGACGCCGACCGGCGCGACGACGATGTATGGCAGTCCGCCGCGCTCGGTGCGCTTGCGCGACCGCAGTGGCCTCGATGCCGATGAGGTGCCGTGAACAACGTCCTGCGCCATCTGCGCGAACCCTGCATCGCATTGCAGCTCGACCTCGAGCCGACGGCCATTCCCGAACCCGCCGACGAAGAATCGCCGGACCAGCGCCAACGCCGCGAACGACGCGACAAAGATCGGTTGCTCGAGGTCATCGCGGATTTGCTCGAGGCCTCCGGTGCCGTCTCCAGTCGCAATAAACTGCTGCGCGACCTCGATAACCGCGAGCGCAAGGCCACCACCGCCATCGCGCCCGGCGTCGCCATCCCGCACGTTCGCAGCATGCAGGTGCGCGAATTCGTCATGGGCTACCTGCGCGTCGATGACGGCTGGCCCTTCTTGAGCCTCGATGGCGACCCCACCCGGCACTTCTTCATTTTGGCCAGTCCGCCGTGGGACGACCGATTGTACCACCAGATCTACAAGGAACTGGCCGGATTCATCCTCGACGAGGACGGCCTCGCGGTGCTCGATGCCGCCGAGACTCCGCAAGACGTCTTCAATGCGTTCCGGGCGTTTTTCGTCCGCTGAGGCGTCATCCCGCAGGAACAGGAGGCTCAGAGACGCAGAGGTTCGCAGGGACCATGTGCTGAGGGTGGACGCGGTGTCTTTCCTGCGGGCCGGAGGAGGTCGCTGAGCGGTGGGCTTGCTCATGCGGATTCTCCGCGTCTCTGCGTCTCCTGTTCATGACTGGCAGAGTAGTTCTTTGGTGCAGGCGGATTCCCAACCTTGACAGCTGGTAGGAAGCCCCAGCATGCCGCCCTCCTGTCACTGTCGTAGACCCGGGTGTCCGTGGTCCGGTGGTGATCTGAACTGGCGCCATCGTGCGCCCCAGCCCCTCGGCCAGCGCAGGCATTCCGCCTGAACCGGCCAGGGTCATTGAAAGGGCCTCCATGGCCACCCGTACCCTACGTATCACTGCTATCGACGACGCCCTGCTCGCGCAGGAGATGGAAGCGATTCTCGGCAAAGATGCTGAGACCCAGCTCAAGGCCGCGATGGACGCTGAGCGCTCGCGCTACGAAGTCCGCTCCATCGTCACCGGCTTCGTCGTCGGCGAGAGCAATGACCGCATCGTCGTCGACGTCGGCTACAAGAGCGAAGGCGTCGTCCCCTCGGAAGAGTTCGGCGAGAACGAAACCGACATCGGCACCAAGGTGCAGGTGATGATCGTCGAGATCCTGCCCAACGGCGAAATGATGCTCTCGAAGCGTCAGGCCGATCTGGAACTCGGCTGGCAGGGCGTGCTCGGCAACAACAAGGAAGGCGATCGCGTGCGCGGCAAAGTCCTGCGCAAGATCAAGGGCGGCCTGCTGGTCGACATCGGCGTGCCGGTCTTCCTGCCCGCCTCGCAGGTCGACGTGCGCCGTGCGCCCGATGTCGGCGAATACATCGGTCAGGAGATCGACGCCGAAATCATCAAGATCGACGCCGAGCGCAAGAACATCGTCGTCTCGCGCCGCAAGGTCATGGAAGAAGAGCGCAAGAAGAACCGCGAGAGCTTGGTCAAAGAGCTCACCGTCGGCGATCTGCGCGAAGGCATCGTCAAGAACATCACCGATTTCGGCGCGTTCATCGATCTCGGCGGCCTCGAT
>CAYQAQ010000260.1:0-5067 GCA_964415495.1 uncultured candidatus Brocadiaceae bacterium
CCGATGCCCATATGGACATCCGGCATCACCGCGACGTGGGAATGGATGAACGGCAGCCGGGCGGTGGCCAGCAACTGCTGACGCGCCTGATCTTCAAGCTGCACACCCCGGACCCAGGCCTTGATCGGCGCAGCGTTGGGGGACGTGATGACGTCGTGATTGGACATGGTCGACATGATGGACTCCAGAACGATGAAAACCACGACGAGATTCGTGCGACGGCTCCGCGTAAGCGAAGATGGCTCTACCCGCTGAGCTACAGGTCCGCAGGACCTGGCCGGATTCGAACCGGCGACCCATGGAGTCGCGCGAGCATTCGTGGCAAGGGAACGACAAAGAACAGCATGGCGACGAGGGGTTGATCAGATGCGTTGATGGAATCCGACCGGCATTCGCCAAAGAACAGCAGCAAAGAATCCACGACGAGAGGAGCACGATAGCGGTCTTGCGACCTTCGATTGCTCTATCCGTTGAGCTACAGGCAGAGCCTGGCCGGATTCGAACCGGCAGTCGATCGATCAGGGAATCATGCAGGCATTCGTGGAAAGAACGGTGGAGTGATTTTGGTATTCACTCCAGAAGAAAAAAGCTGCGACGAAGGTGACGAGATGGTTTTCGTGCTCTGCCAACTGAGCTACAGGCCCAAGGTGCTCCCAGATGCCCCGAAGGGAAAAAGGAGAGCTTTGGCGGACCTGGCGGGACTCGAACCCGCGACCACGAGCGTGAGAGGCTGTAATCCCGTCGGCATTCGCAGCCGAAGTAAGTTGTGTAAAGAGCCTGGGCCCACCCCCCCACGCCGGAGCCGCCGGCGTGGGGGCCGCTATGCAATCAAATCCAATCTCATCCCATTACACCTCGATCTGATCGACCAACCCGATCCAGTGATCAGCAGTCAGTCGGCCTTCCGCGAAGGCGGCGATGGTGGCGAAGACCTCATCGGAGAAGCCGCCGATGTTGAGGATATCCGTCCGATCGAGCGCCTGGACGTTGCTGTTCGGCTGCAGGTCGAGGCACACCAGCTTCGCACCCGGGTTGCGGGCGGTGAATACCTGCCACTCGCGCAGCAAGGCGGTTCCGCGCGATTGCGGGTACTGGTCGATCCAGGACTCGTTATCCGAGACCAGGATCACCAAGCCGGCCATGGCCTTGCGCCGATTCAACTCGGCGATCGGCAACGAGCAGTCGGTTCCACCCGACGGTAGTTGGGCCAGCAGCTGCGCGTTGGTCAGCACCGAATCGCGCGGGTTGAGCCGGATGGCATTCACCCGATCGCTGAACGGCAGGACCACGGCAGCGCTGTTGCGGCGCACCACCGTCGCCGCCATCAGCGCGGCGACATCGCGACAGCGTACCGTCGACGTGGCCGTTCCCCGGTGACCGGTGACCGGCGACTCCATCGAGCCCGAGATATCCGGGCACACCACCACCGGCACGGCAAAAGCCGGGACGTTGGCGATGGCGATCTCCATCGCATCCTGCAGGGCCTCGCGGACCTGCGCCGGAACTGCATCCCCCACCTGCTGATAGGCGACCATCAACTGGTAGGGAAACACTCGAGCCTTGGCGATGGCGACGGGATCGCGCAGCCGTGCCGCAACCTGGTCTGCCATTCCCTGCACCGTGAACACGCCATGGCGCGCAAAGGTGTTGAGGTTCATGCGGGTCGCCTGCCACGGCGCTTGGCGGGCGATCGCACACCAGCTGGCCGTATCGAGCGGCGCACTGGTGAGCAGTTGGAACGGGACATCCGGAACCGGCAGGGTGCGGTCGCGCTTCCAGGCCTCGAAGACCTGGACCGCAGTCGGCAGCGCCTGGGCATCGTGCTCGCGCCCGATCAACCAGGCGTAGAACGCGCGCCGCGTTGCATCCTGCGGCTTCGGGTGCACCATCTTCACCACGTCGGCGAAGGACGGATCGTTCCCGACCGTGGCGGCCAAGAGCTGCACATCGCTGAGCTGCTCCATCCACGCCCGCACCAGCTTCTTCGGCACCGTGCCGAGCGACTTCCGTCCGGTCACACCCGAGCGCAGGATCTGCACGAAGGTACGGACCATCTTGCCGTTATCGCAGACACGGGCGAAGACGCGCTTGAGCAGCTGGACATCGCGGACCGCCAACACCGCCATAAGCAGCGCGGGCATATCCTTCATCTGTCCGACCTGCCGGGCGTGGATGGCGACCTTGGCCAGGAACTCGGGCTCAACGCTGTTCGCCAGGGTCAGGGCCGTGGCGAGCTGGACGTCGGCCCCAGCGTAGAACGTACGGTTGAGGCACCCGGTGGCGGCGTACTGGGCCAGGGCCTGACGCGGCGACAGGGCGTAGGCCTTGCCACCGGCGGCGTTGACCGAGGTGGTCTGCGGCAGCAGGGCGCCGACGAGCGATTGGAAGAGCGTCTTGTTGGCCATGGGTGGCTCCTGACGGGTGATGGGAGTTCCTTGGCACATGGCGTGCCGGTTGGCCTCAAGACCGGGAAAATCGCGTAAGTGTTTGCAAAAAAATGATTTACGAATTAATCCTGGCCGCCAAGCGGCCTCTCCGGCTGGCCTTATATTCGCTTAACAGCGAAGGAACTCGCTTATAATCGCATCCATGCCCAGGCCCCTCGTCGCCATTGGCCTGCTCGGCCCGACCCTCGATGCCGGGCGCGATGAGAAGCGTTGGAACCGCTGGCGGCCGTCAGTCGGACTGCATCTGCAGGAGGACCTCGCGATCAGTCGCTTCGAGATGCTGCATCAGCGACGCTTCGACCGGTTGGCCGAAGGTATCGCGGCGGACATCCGCCAGGTGTCGCCCGAGACCGCGGTGCGCAGCCGCCACATCGAGTTCAGCGATCCGTGGGACTTCGAGGATGTCTACGGCGCGCTGTGGGGCTTTGCCGCCGGCTATGACTGGCGGCCTGATGAAGAAGAGTATCTCGTCCATATTACCACCGGCACCCACGTGGCGCAGATCTGTTTGTTTCTACTCACCGAGTCGCGGCATATGCCGGCGCGCTTGGTGCAGACGCAGCCGGGAGCCAAGCGCGGACCGGGCGAGCCGCCGACGCGCGATGGTACCGCCAGCATCGCCGGCATGCATGCGATCATCGATCTGGATCTGTCGCGCTATGACAAGTTGGCGTCGCGCTTCGCCGATGAGCGCGCTGCTGGCGCAGCGGTGCTCACGGCGGGGATTCCGACCCGCAATGCGATTTTTGCGGCGATGATCGCGCGCATTGAACAAGTCGCGGCGGCGACGCGCGCGCCGATCTTGCTCGGGGGGCCGACGGGCGCGGGCAAAACGGTGTTGGCGCGGCGCATCTTCGAACTCAAGAAATCACGCAACTTGGTCGATGGTCCCTTCGTCGAACTCAATTGTGCGACCGTTCGTGGCGATGCAGCGGGGTCGGCGCTGTTCGGGCATCGCAAGGGTGCGTTCACGGGTGCGATCGCCGACCGCGATGGATTGCTCAAGCGGGCGGATGGCGGCGTCTTATTCCTCGATGAAATCGGTGAGCTTGGCCTCGACGAACAGGCGATGCTGCTGCGTGCGGTCGAGGATAAAGTCTTCCTGCCGCTCGGTGCCGATGTGCCAGTACTGTCTGATTTTCAGCTCATTGCCGGATCGAATCGCGATCTGCGCGCTCTGGTGCAGGCCGGCGATTTTCGCGAAGATCTGCTCGCGCGCATCGATCTGTGGACCTTCACGCTGCCGGGGCTGGCGCAGCGGCGCGAAGACATCGAGCCCAATCTCGATTATGAGCTCGAGCGCTTCGCCCGCGACCATGGTCGGCAGGTGACTTTCAACCGTGAGGCACGCGAGCGCTTCCTGCGCTTTGCTACCGCCGCCGACGCGGCGTGGAGCGCGAATTTCCGTGATCTCGGCGCAGCGGTAACGCGCTTGGCGACCTTGGCGACGAGTGGACGCATCGATGAAGCATTGGTCGTCGAAGAAATCGCGCGCCTGCGCAGTGGCTGGCAACCGGTGTCGACGACAGGCGATCCGCTATTCACCGTCATGGGCGAGCGAGTTGATCAACTCGACCATTTCGACCGCGTGCAACTGGCCGAAGTGGTGCGCGTCTGTCAGGGTGCGCGGTCGCTCTCCGACGCCGGCCGGGCGCTGTTCGCCATCTCGCGCCAAGCGCGCAAACACGCCAACGACGCGTCAGTGGTGAGTGCGGTTCACGTTCACAGGAGACGCAGAGACGCAGAGACGCGGAGAATCCGCAGGAGGAGCTAAGGACAGTCTCCACTCTTTGTCTTCCCTCCGCGTCTCTGCGTCTCCTGTGACTGCGGAATGTTTTATCCGTCGACGTCGCGCACCTGCGCACGCAGGAGCGGCAGCAATTCCCGCAGACAGTCGGCGAGATTGCCCTGAATGGTGCAGCCGGAGGCTTGGCGATGACCGCCGCCGCCGAAGCGTTCGGCGACCGGGCTGACGGCATACGGCGGATTGGAGCGCAAACTGACGCGCACGGTTTTGCGGTCAGCTTGTTCGCGCGCGAGGTAGGCGATGCGGTTACCCTGCAGGGTGCGCGGCACGTCGACCATGTCGCCCCAGTCCTCGGGCGCGCCGACTTTTAGGATTCGCGCGGCGGGCAAGGCGATGCCGGCGATGGCGGGAATTTCGCTGTCGATGGTGAGATGTTCCAAGCCAAGCGCGAGAATGGCGAGGTCATTCGGGGTGCGCGTATAGGTCAGTGCGCGGTTGATCGCACTGGCATCAATGCCGGTATCGAGCAGCGTCGCCGTCCAGCGGAAGGTGTGCGCGGTGGTGTTGCTGTGCATGAAGCGGCCGGTGTCGAACACGATCGTGGTGTAGAGGCATTCGGCCAAGCACCGGTCGAGGGGAACACCGAGCTGTTCGAGGAGGCGCGACACCACCACGCCAGAACTTTCGGCGGCTTCGTCGACGAGATTGAGATCTCCGAAACGGTCATTGGTGGCGTGGTGATCGAGATTGATTAACAACCGACGCGGAGCCTCCCAGGCTGCACCCAATCGTTTGCGATCGCCACAGTCGCACGAGATCATCACGTCGCAGGCGGCGAGGGCTTTGGCGGCGTCGACCTTGTCGACCACTTCG
>CAYQAQ010000261.1:0-5056 GCA_964415495.1 uncultured candidatus Brocadiaceae bacterium
CGCGGGCAAGCAGGATGATAAGGATTTCTGGGTCAGGACACTAGGTCGGGTACCTGTACGCTGGGTTTACATTGGCGCGTGTAGTCATGCTGCTCCATATCAGCAAAAACCGCAGCCCAATAGACCTAGGACCCAGGACCTAGGACCTAGGATTTTTGTATGCCCAAATCCCTCCTCATCGTCATCGCCTTAACCATCATCGTCATCGTGCTGCTGGTTTTTGGCCGGTTGCTGCGGGCGATGGTGGTGCCGGCGTTGCGCGTCGCGGCGCCGAGTGGGCCGGATTATCACGCGTTTACGCTGACCGCCAATGACGGTAGCGCTTATCCGCTCGCGCAGCATCGCGGGCAGGTGATTGTGCTGGTGAATACGGCGTCGAAGTGTGGGTTCACCGGGCAGTACGAAGGCTTGGAAGTGCTATGGGAGCGTTTTGGCCCGCGCGGGCTGGTGGTGATCGGCGTGCCGACCAATGATTTCCTGCGCCAGGAGCCGGGCACAGATGCCGATATCGCGGAATTCTGCCGCATCAATCATGGCGTGACCTTTCCGCTCATGCGCAAAATCACCATTCGCGGGCCGCAGGCGGATCCGTTGTATCGCAGCATCCAGCAGACCGATCCGCTGGCGGGCGCGCTGGCATGGAATTTTGAGAAGTGTCTGATCGATCGTCAGGGACGCTTGCGCGCGCGCATCTCGCCACGGGTGACGCCCGACGATCCTCGCGTGGTCGCGCAGATCGAAGCGCTGCTGGCGGAGGCCGCGCTTAGCGCCGACCTGTAATGGTTCCGGCGACGAGAGCTTTGATTTCTGCGGCGCTCAAAGCGCGTGGATACAACAGGACCTCATCAATGAGGCCGCTGTAGCCCCCGGCATAGCCATTGCCGATGGTGATGTCATTGGGGGATGCCACCAAGCGCGGGTAGGGCGCCTCGCCGGTGGCCACCGGTACGCCGTTCTTGTACCATACCATGGTGCGCGCGGTGAGATTGCGCACGATCGCGACATGGGTCCACGTATTGATGACCAGTGGATCGCTGAGAACGAAAGCTGCGTAGGGCGGGGCGTCCCTGCCCGCGGTCCCTTGGAAGAAATTGATAATGCCCTCGGGCTCCTGCGTCCAGGCACCCTCACCGCCCCAACTTTTACTCCACGGATTGCGGCGTGCTCCGAGCGCATCGGGATTGAGCCACATAGCGATCGTGCAGTCACCATCGGTTTGCAAGCTGGGATGGTTGGGAATCACCACCTGGGCTGTGCCGTCGAAGCGTAACGCACCGCCGTAGGGGCCGGACACCAGCACGGCACCGCGGATCTGACCGCGATGGCGGTGCGGTGTGAGGTCATTGACGACGGTGCCGACGATGGTGCTGGGCTCGAAGCTCAGCATCAGGACCGCTCCGGGTGGCACGCGACTGCTGGCCAAACGCGGTCTGAGTTCTTTGGTCAGGACCTTGAGCTGCTGATCGACCCGCACGAAGTCCAGGCCGCTCAAGCCCATGCTGGCATGCCGATAGCGATTGGTGGCATGGACGAGCACTTCGATGCGTTCGCTGCCGCGCAGCGTTTGGGCAAAGGTGTGCCACTGGTCGGCCACGGTCATCAGTTCTGCCGGTGTCTGCGCGGCAAGATCCGCCTGCGCCAAGGCCGCGAGGGAGGTATCCTTGCTGCGGCGCAGATGATCGAGGCCACGCGCCCATTCCTCTTTGATCACGCATAAAAACCAGCCGTAGCGCTGATGACCGACCGCGGTCCATTCTCCGAGCAAATCGGTCAGTGGCCCCAGCTCGCGATAGGCCTTTTCCAAGGTCCGGACCCGCTGCACCAGGGCGCGGGTGCGATCAGTTTGGCTGCGATTACGCAGGCGGCGCGCGAAGCCGTCGATCTGGGTAGCCGCTTGCGCAGCGAAGCCATAATCATCGCGAGCAATCGCCTGTTCCGTTAAGGCAATGACGCCCTCCAGCAGGGCATTGACGCTTTCGGGACTGGTGACGGCCGCTGCGACGTCGTTGGCGAAGGCGAGCCGCTCGGCGTCAGCCTCAATGCGGTAGAGCTCCGCGAGACGATCGTGGATCTGAAAGCCGAGGGTGGCCTCACCGGCGCGCGCGGCAAAGGTGCGCGCTTCACGCAGCAGCGCAAAACGCTCGTCCGGTTTATCTGGAGAAGCCTCCGCCAGGGCCAGTAGCCGTTGGGCAAAAGCCGCGTGTTCGGCGGCGCTGCGGCGGCCATATTCGGCCGGATACAGGCTTTGAATCGCGGCCTGCAGGGGGGCAACCGCAGCGGGGGCGGGTGGGGCCTGGCGTTCTTCGGCACCGGCCGCCAACCCAATGAGCAGAAAAAGCAGCACACGCGCCATGGCACCGCCCAGCGTATCTCGCCCAGGCCTTTTGGCCATGTCGCACTTTACCACGGCGTTGGCACCAGTGGACGGCCCCACTGGGCCAGAAAATCCGGCTTAGCGGCCGGCATCGGTTACCCCGATATCGCGCCCTCCGAACAGACGGAACGCATCAATGCGGTGGTCGGCTCCGATGGTGATGATGGTGCGGGTGAAATCGCCTGGATCACGATAGGTGGTGACATGGGCGAGTTGGTTGCGGGACGAGCGACCGTCATTGAGGTCCCACACCCAGTCGGTGCCACCGGTCTTGCGATTGATCGCTTGCACCACGGTGCTGCGGTCACGCATGACGAAGAGATGTTCCGGCGACGACGATACCAGCTGCGTGGCAGCGGGCACGAACCAGCGCTGCGAGAGGCGGACGATCTCCCGTTTGCGCGGCCGACTCTGAGCATCGAGGTTATGTGTCAGCTCAATCTGATCGCTGCGCGACTCGAAACAATACAGGCCGCCGCGGTTGGGATCGCTGTGATCGGTCCACACGTAGATCAAACCCGGATCTTCGCGGAAGTGGAACGGAGCGCGAGTGATCGGCGCGTTCAAGTGGACGCGGGCGAGTTCGTCACCACTGAGCCGGTTCAGGCAGAAGAAAACATTATCCGTGGTGCCCACGTACAGCAGACGGTTCACGGGATTCAACGACCCCACGATCTTGCCGCCGAGGGACGTCTGCCAGCGCAGTTCGCGACTGAGATCGAAGCAGCTGACCTTGCCGTCGTGATCGCCGATGTAGACGAGGTTCTCGTACGCCGTCGCCGGGGCCGTGACTGGTGCGAAGACCGGATATTGCCACAGCGAATAAGCCCGCCCGGTGCGCGGTGTCCAGGTGATGACCTGGGCGCGACCGGCCCAGTCGCCCAAGAAGACGCGCAGATTGCCATCGGGGCCGACGGCGTGCGGACCGGCGGCGGTCGAGAAGGGCAGCTCAAAGCGCCACGCCACTTCGCCATAGACGCCATCGATGCAATACAGCACATCGTCGGACACCAGGTACAGACGATCGTCGTTGAGCGTTTCGCCGACGCGGCCACTCGGCATCACGACGCGGGCGGCATGCGGCGCCAAAGCTAGCGGCATGGGCAAGGGCTGACTGACCCAGCGCGTTTTGCCGCTCAGCGCATCGATGGCGTAGATCGCGTTGGTGCCGGTCAGTTGGACGAACAGAACATCGGTGATTTCCGGGCTGATCCACGACATGTGGACCGGACCAGGGAGCTGCAGGTCCCACGAGTGCTCGAAGGGGACGTTGGCCGTGGTGCGCACCGAGTCGCGGAATTCCGCGACATGCGTCGGGCTGCGGTCGCTGCGGTCGCTGCGGATCGGTGGAGCCGGAGTGGCCCGGCTGCCATCACGTTGACCACCGCCGCAGGCGGCAAGCAGAACGAGACTGCCGGCAAAAGCGGCACAGGGAAGGAAACGGCGGAAGGTGTTCACCAGAGAACTCCTGGGGCGGGGCACGGGATCAGGCGCGAAGAGCATCGGCAAGGACTTCACCACGTGCGGCTTCATAGGCCTTGAGGCGGGCGATCCACACCAACGGTTCATCGAGTTTGAGGTCGAGGGCAAACAGATATGGGCGGCCGGCGCGACGGCGGCGGAGGTCCTCGGCGAGATCATCCCAGCGGCCGGCAAACAATGTGGCATTGGCCTGGACCAGCGCGCGTACGGGTTCGCTGAGCCCGGCGTAGATCTCTGCCGGTGCCTGCGAATCGTCGATCGAAGAAGGATCCAGGGCCGTCATGGTCACCGTGATTGCAGATCCCGTTCAAGATCGGGCAACGCTGCAGGGTCGGCATCCGGGTGCGCGGCGCGCACATCGCGATAATAATTCCAGAAGCGGGTTTCGACGGCGCGCTGACGCTGACCTTCGCCATCCATGATGTTGTCGGAGAAGAAGCGGGCGTAGGCCATATCACCGCGGATACGCAAGCGCTGGAAGGTATCGATCCAACGCCAGCCGGATTCATCAAGCGTGAAGGGGTCGCGGTCGCGGTAGAATTCATCGCCAGAACGACGGTAGCTCAGTGTGTACACGCGGCGCATCACCCGGGTGTCGGCGTAATTGTCGACTTCACCGGGACGGGGATCCGAGTGGTGGATGCGCAGCTTGTTGCTCAAGCCGCGAATCTCGAGGGTGAAGTGATGACCGTGATCGTTGAGGCGATTGAACACGACGACGCCAAAGACTTCACCGACGCTGGCGAAGGTCTCGGGATCGGCTTGGGTCGGATCGTAGGGTGGCAACGCCTTGGCGCGAATCTCGGCCAGCGTCAGCAAGCGACGCGAGACTTTTTCTTCGATGCGATCACGCACCGCGTCGAGCGCGCTTTCGACCAGGAATTCGCCATAATCGGGTATATTGAGGGCCTTCTGCGGGTCGCTACCGATCGGTTCATTGAGCAGATCGATGGCGCTGCCGTTCTCATCGTAGGCGAGCACCGAGATGTTGAGATTGCGGCTGCGTGCGCGGCGGTCGGCGCGGTCGAGCACGCGCTCGCCATGCACCGTGAGCGCCACGTTGTCTTGGACCTGGGCGCTGGCGTGTTGATCCGCCATCTGCTGCAGCACTTCGTTGTAGCGGCTGGCGCGCGCGATCACCGCATCGCGGCTTTCGCTGATCTCGTTGCGCAGGCGGAAGGTCACATCACTGCTCCGTGA
>CAYQAQ010000262.1:0-789 GCA_964415495.1 uncultured candidatus Brocadiaceae bacterium
TCGCCGGTGACGCCGCCACCTAAGGCGATCAAGGTCCCCGAGCGATCGATGCGATGTTCGGCGCAGGCACGCCACAGCGACTCGGCAGTGGTCACCGATTTGGTGGTCTCGCCGGCTGGAAATGTCGCCAAGTGCGCGGTTACGCCCACCGCGCTGAGTGCCGACAGCAGCGTCTGCGCATGCGCGGCTGCCACGGTCGCATCGGATACGATCAACACACCGCCGCCACGCAGCGCGGGCGTAATGAACTCCCCAGCCCGCGCCAGCAAACCAGGAGCGATATGGATATCGTAGGCGTCAGGGCCAAGCGGAACGGGAATGGTGCGCACGCGCGCAGGATAGAGCCGCGACTGCCGGGGCCAGCGCCAGTCGATGGTCAGCCGCGGTCGGGTTCTTCGGGTGGCTCGTCGACGCGGACGGTGTCGCCGCCGGACTGCCGGGTGAGCCAGTTGCGCAGATCGGCGGCAATGGCGCTGAGATTGGTGCGCGTCGTGGTGGTATCACCGAGATGCGCGCCGAGGCGTTCGATCAGCGGGATCAAGCTCTGTTCGATGACCTGAACATGGTGCTGGTAGAGGCGTGCGTAGTATTTCGGGACGGTGTTGATGATCTCGATTTTTGGCGCGGGTGCCGCCGGCGGCGCTTCGCTGGGTTTCAGCGCGGCCAAGGTGGTCCCCAGGCCGGCCAGCAGTTCCTGCAGGCGTGTATCACCGCGCTCGGCCAGATCCGGCAGGCTTTCACGCAAGCGGTCGACGCCGTCAACCAAGCGGGCAATTTGGTGTCCGGCCA
>CAYQAQ010000262.1:799-5037 GCA_964415495.1 uncultured candidatus Brocadiaceae bacterium
ATGGTGGCGGGATCGTCGTCGCCTCCGGTTTCAGTGCGGCGCCGGAAAGCCCGGCAGATGTGATCCCAGCGCTCGCGCTCTTCCGGCGTGTGCAAGCCGAGCATCGCCCGCAGCTTGAGCAGGTTGTGCTCGGCACCGGTGGTCAGCGTTTGCGCTTCCTGGCGGTAGTGGTCAGCAACCAGTGCGTCGACTTCGGCCTCGGTCATCGCCGGCAGCACGCGGCCAGCGATCTTGGCCATGTTGCGATAGCTGCCTTGCAGCAAAAACGGCGGTTCGGTGCGGTAGGCGTCGGCCTGCGCCGCCGAAGCGATGTAGGCCGCGTTGACCTGCATCAGCACATCGCGGATGCGGCAGCACGCGCGCAAGACGGCCAAGACTTCCTGGAGTTCTACCGCCGTATATGGATGCTCGAGTTCACCCCGCGCACTGTCGTCGCCATCCGCAGCCCGCAGCAGCCGGCCTACATCGGCAGGTGCGCGAGTGCTGAGCGGACGCAGCACCGGATTGACCACCAGGCAATTCTCGACGTAGCTCGACGCGAACGCGCTGCTGTTGCCATCGACGATGTCACCGAGGTTGTAGGTATCGGCGCGATTGGCGAGCATGTCGGGTACGCGGAAGCGCCCGCCGTTCTCGGTGTAGGGGTTGCCCGCCATGGCAACGACGAAGCGCTTGCCGCGCAGGTCGTAGCGCTTGGCGTGGCCACGCCACACGCTGTCGATGGCACGCGTACCGTCACACAGCGAGATGAACTTTTGCAAAAATTCACCCGAGCAGTGCTGGATGTCATCGACCATCAGCAGCACGTTGTTGCCCATTTCCAGCGCGAGATTGAGCTTTTCCAATTCCTGCCGTGCTGGCGCCGAGGTCGCCGAGGCGGGATCGAGATTGGTGACTTCATAACCGAGGGCCGGACCGTTGATCTTGACCATGGCCAGTCCCAAGGTCGACGCCAAGTATTCGAGCAAGGTGGTCTTGCCGTACCCCGGCGGCGAGATCAACAGCAGCATGCCCATGAGATCGGTGCGGCGGCCCGCGCCGAGCGCACCCATCTGCTTGGCCAAATTGTCGCCGACCAGCGGCAGGTAGACCTCATTGACCAGCCGGTTGCGTACGAAGCTACTGAGCACGTTGGGCGTGAATTCGTGCAGCCGCAGGCGATGGCGCTCATCATCGATCACTTGCTTGCGCAGCGCCTGCCACGCGCGCCATGCCGGCTGCCGTTCGCTGACGAAGCGCTCCAAGCGCCCGGCGAATTCGTCAATGGCAATGGTCATCGATCCTTCGCTGATGCGCGCATGGCGACCGAGCAGACGGTCGATCACCACGTCAGTGCGCACATGGACGACACGCGGTTCAACGCGGCCTTCGGTCAGCAACAGCGCGGCGGCTTCGATCAGATCGCTGCGTGTGGTATCGGTGGCGACGGCTTCGCACCACGCCTGGGCCAGGCGCAGCGCTGCGGCAGGGTCACGATCGCGCAGCGCCGCGAGATCGTCGCGCAGATCGCCTGCGGAACCGCTGGCACGTGCGTGCTCGCGCGCCAGACGCATGAGTTCCTCGGCATGCCCTGAGCACGGCAGATGCGCATCGCTAGCCAAGGCATCACGGGCGAAGCGTCCCGCCTGCTGATCCAGCACGCTGTCCGCTGGCAGGGCGTGGCGTTCGGCGGTTGCCGCGGCACGGGCCGCCAAATCGCGCGCCAAAGCATTCCAGGCCGAGCCACCGCGGCGCAAGCGCGCTAAACTGCGCGCTTGGCGGCGCACGTCAGCGTGAACGTCAGGCGCGAGGGTGGCCAGGGCGAGCGCGGCACGCGCGCGCGCCGCCGGTGCCGCTGCCAGTTCGCCCGCAGTGGCGCGCAATTGCTGCACCGCATGCAGGATGCGGGCTGCATCGGTATCATGCACGCCGCGCTCGTAACCGTCTTCGTAGCGCTCGGCCATCCAGCTGTGAACCAGCGCGACGAGGGTGTCTTCGTCGAGCATGGCGGTCTGGAACTGCGAAGCCGAAATCGATCCGGCTTCGACCTCGGCCAGAATCTGCCACGCCGCGTATTCACCGCGATACACGGCCGCGTCTTCACTCGGTAGAGCTTGTTGCCAGAAATCACGCGCTGCGCTGACGGCGGGATCGTCGAGCACCTGGGTATAACCCGTGCCCGTGATGTGCACACAGAGCTGCCCGTCGCGCACCACGCTGGTCAGACCGAGCGGCTCGCGATTGACCGCGAACACGTGGCGGCCCAGACGCACGCCGTCGCCGTCGGCGAGTTCGGTGCGATCGCGTAGGCGGCGCACCGCTTCGTCGCGCGCGGCGCCGAGACGGGCGTCGCAGTCCTCGGCTTTGACCGTGGCGCCGAGATCACGTAATTCGCCGATGGTTTGCCGCAGCTTGGCGACCAGGGCATCGCCCGCGAGGACGGCGTGGACTTCATCCAAGGTCTTGCACGCAAGGAGACGTTTGGCAATCGAGGTCAGTACGCGATCGGCGGCAGCACCCAGTCGCTCCGCGCGCTGCTGGCGCTCGTCGAGCAGCGTCTGCCGCTTGGCGCTGAAACCGTCGGCGATTTCACTACGTCGATCCGCGAGATCGAGGGCGAAGGCATCGAATTCAGCGAAGCGGCCTTCGAGTTCCTCGACTTGCAGCATCAAGCGTGCGAGGTGATCATCGCACTGTTCGATGGTGTGGCTGAGCGCCAAAGCGTTGGCAGCACCTTGGGCCAGCAAAGCAATGGCAGAGGTGAAATCAGCGCGCGCTTCGTGGGTGGCGAGATCGCGCCGCCGGCCGTCGAGTACGGCGCGGGCGCGATTGAGCTTGGCATAGGTGCCGCCGATACGGTCGATGATGCCGGTGCGCTCGCGCGGATCGGGCAATTCGAGACCGTTGGCAACATCGACCAGTGCATCCAAGCCCGCCGCCAGCACATCCAAACGTTCTTGTAAGGGTTGGGCTTCGACCGCGCCACCGATCAAGGCCGCAGCACTCTCGATGCTGGCAAGATCCTCGTCGATGGCGGCGAGACTGTCATCACGACCGAGGAAGCCGGCGGCTTCGCCGGCGAGCGTGCTGATCGCCTGCACCAGCTCGGCGTCCAGCGCCTCCAGGCGTTCGAGGTCGCTGTAGCGCACCTCGCGCTGCGTCGCGACGCGCCCGCGTAGACCACGCAAATGCACGAGTGGCTCGACGTAAGCCGCGATGTTGGTGCGGGTGCCGTACGATGCGCCAGCCACTGCCGCCTGGACGGCTTCCGCGAGGTCGGCGACCTGCGCTTGGGCCTCAGCGGTGAGCTGCTCAACCTTCTGGAATTCTTCTAAGACCGTCGAGGCATCGCCTTGCAGACCGACCAACTCGGCGCGAATGCCGAAGGCCTCGCCATCGCCAAGCCAGTGATAGGTGTCGAGGACGCGGCCAAG
This sequence comes from uncultured candidatus Brocadiaceae bacterium, assembly GCA_964415495.1. Taxonomy (GTDB): domain Bacteria; phylum Planctomycetota; class UBA11346; order UBA11346; family UBA11346; genus CAYQAQ01. The sequence continues at coordinate 4,213 of CAYQAQ010000262.1, forward strand.
TTGACGCAGCAGGTCGATCCATGCCGCGCGCACCGGCCGCGGATCAGCGCTGCCACGGCACAATTGATAGCAATCGCCGACGGCGCGCGCCAATTCGCGATTGCCCAGCGTCGCCAGCGTGCCGGTCTCGGTCGTCGTCTGATCAGCGACATGACTGTCAGCAGCGAAAGGCGTCTTCCAGATCTGCAAGGTGTGCAGGCGACCAGGTTCTTCCTCGGCACGGAAAACCACGAGGCGACCGTCCGGCAGCAGCGTGAAACCGTTGACCTCCAGCGGCTGATCGACTTGCCGCTGCACCAGATTATAGCGCAGCAAAACATAGCGGCCGACGCCGCGATGATAGAAGACGTAGAGGATGTCTTCGCCATTGGCGGCGCGGCGCACACGTTGGAATTCCAAGCCGTCGGCATCGATGGGGAAGATGCGGCAAGTGCCGTCCGCGAGATAAACGCCGCCCGGAAAGACCAGACCGTGGCCTTCAGGCAACTGCTGACACGAGACGCCGATGGCATCCAAGCGTTGCGCGCTGCGGGTCAGACGGTTGTAGATAAAATGACGGTAGGCCTGTTCTTTATAGGGCCGGATGCGCAGCAGGATGACGTGATCGAGGATGGCGTAGAGGATCTCGGCATCGTCGAGGCCCTGGGACGCTTCATCGACCGGTTCGCTGAGAATGCCTTGCCCGCTGCCAGTGTTGTCCTCGATCTTGATCGTGAGATCACCGCCAACGCATTCGACGAAGACGGTGTCGCCGATATTGATGTGCGGATGCTCGCCATGCCGGTGCTGTTCGCGTGTGGTGCGGGTCCAGGCGAAATCGTGTCG
>CAYQAQ010000263.1:0-5028 GCA_964415495.1 uncultured candidatus Brocadiaceae bacterium
GATGTGCTGGCCGGCAGTGTCGACCTGTTGGCGGCCAAGGAGCGCGCCGAGGCCGATGCCGTGGCGGCGGCGGATCGTGATCGGGCACGGACCAGTGTGTTGGCGCAGATCAGCCACGACTTGCGCTCGCCGTTGACCTCGATGTTGGGCTTCACAGACCTGTTGCAGGTTGAGCTGGGGCCCGAGGGCGACCGCGTGAGCGACCATATCGCGGCGATTCGGCGCAACGGACAAGTCCTCATGAGTTTGATTGATGACCTCTTGGATGTTGCCGGCATGGAGTCCGGCCGGCAGACGATTCGCCCACAGCCGACGACCTTACCGGCGATTCTGGCCGATGTGTGGGCGACGGTGGAGCCGCGCATTCGCGCCGGGAGCTATGTGCTGGCGTGGCCGGCGGCCCAGGCGGTGACCCAGCGCAGTCTACGCCTCGACCGCAAGCGGATGGCGCAGGCGCTGGTCAACTTGATTGACAATGCCTGTGCGGTGACGCCGAAGCGTGGGCGGTTGGCGTTGGAACTGGCCCAGGATGCCAGCCACCTGCGCTTGACCGTAAGCGACAGCGGGCCGGGCATTGCGGCAGCCGATTACGAGCGGGTATTTCAGCCCTTCGTGCGTCTGGATACCAGCAAGCGCGGTGCCGGTCTGGGTCTGGCCATCGTGAGCGGTATTGCTCAGGGTCATGGCGGTCGGGTCGAACTGGTCAGTCAGTCAGGTGTGGGCAGTCGATTCAGCCTAGTCATTCCGTTGGAAGTTCCATGATGACCAACGCTTAGATGGATACCGCAGCGACACCAACGCGGCCTGTCACGATCCTCGTGGTCGAAGATATGGTCAATTTACAGGCCTACATCGCTGAGACCCTCCAGGACCTCGGTGACGTCCAGGTAGTTACCGCCGGCGACGGTGTCGAAGCTATCGAGGTGATCGAACGCGCACCGCGCACCTTCGATCTCATCGTGTGCGACATCAGCATGCCGCGCATGGACGGCGAGCAGCTCTTGAGCGAATTGCGGCGGCGTCAGTACCCGGCCGCGGTGGTCATGCTCACCGCGATCGGTCAAGACGACGTGATCTTGCGCTGCCTGCGTCTGGGCGCCTGCGACTACCTGATCAAGCCCGTGACGGTTGACGATCTGTTGACTGCGACGGCGAATGCCCTGCAGCACGCACCGCGTCTGAACGCCGATCTGACGGTCGAATACGACGCCCATGGCTGGTTCGAGGTCTCTGGCGCTAACGACTACAGTGCGCTCTACAAATTTCGCCGCTTCTTGGGGCTCCTCGATTGCTTCCGTGTGCCTGAACCCGCCGCGAGCGAAATCAAATTGGCGCTCGAGGAACTCGGTCGCAACGCCATCGAATGGGGCAATCGCAATGATCCCGGCAAGCAAGTGACCTTCGGTTGTCGTATTTTGCCGGGGAAAATCATCGTCTACATTGAAGACCAGGGCGAAGGGTTCCATCCGGACCACGTGCCTGATCCCAGCACCGATCCGATCGCGCACATCGAGCGCCGCAAAACCGACGGCAAGCGCCTGGGTGGTTACGGCATCCATCTCATCCGCAACTTGATGGATAAGCTGATCTACAACGCCAAGGGTAACCGGGCGGTGGCGATTAAATATTTATCTTAATAGTCCTAGGTTCTAGGTCCTGGCTCCGAGGTCTTGTGGGATGTGGTGTTGCTGGTCTTTTACAGTCTGGTGTGTCCCGCGTCCGGTGTCGGGTAGTTCGTTGATGAGCGATGTGTGACGAAAGATGGACTGCCGTGGTGTGCGCAGTGCCGCCCTGCTCACCAATCGCCCCGCACATGAAACGTCGGATGACGCAAAGCACAAAGCACCACCCTGCTTGCATCATCCGTCTTGTGTAGACCGTGGTGTTCTTCGCCTCGATCGCGATGTAATCCGCGCCAACTCCGACCTAGGACCCAGGACTGTAAAATGCCTCGTCGTTTAGCTGATCTGATCCGGCTGGGGCTGTCACGCAGTACGGGCAAGTGGCTGATTCTGGGGAGCTGTGTCGGCGTGTTGTGTGGCGTGCTCGGCTTCGCTTTTCATCTCGCGATCGAGATCGTGGCGCATTACGCACTGGCGGTGCTGGCGGGCTTTGAAGCGTACGAGCCGCCGGGACAGGGGCGGCTCTTCATCTCCACCACGACGCTCGTCATCGCGCCGGTGGTCTTGCTGCTGGTGCTCGGCGGCGGCGGTCTATTGAGTGGCTGGCTGGCATGGCGCTTTGCGCCGGAGGTGCGCGGCGGCGGCAATACCGCCGTGGTGAAGGCATTTCATCACGAACATGGCCGCATCCGCTTCCGGGTGCCATTTCTCAAACTGATCTGTTCGGCCTTGACCATCGGCACTGGCGGGAGTGCCGGTCGCGAAGGACCGATTGCTCACATCGGCGCGGGCTTGGCGAGTTGGTTCGCCGATCGTCTCGGGCTGACCAGCCGTGATCGCCGTATTCTACTCATCGCGGGGATCGCTGGCGGCATCGCAGCCATCTTCCGTGCGCCGTTGGCAGCGGCACTGTTCGCGGCCGAAGTCTTGTACAATGACGCCGAGCTGGAGGCCGAAGCGCTGATCCCCAGTTTTCTCGCCGCGATCATCGCCTACGGCACCTTCGGTCTGCTGGCAGGCGGCTTGCTGCTCCATGATCCCGTGCTCGGATTAGCGAGTACCTTGTTCCAGCCGCCAGCGGACCTGCGCTTCGCCGTTGATCAACTCGAACAACTGCTGGGCTATGCCGTGGTGGCGGTGGTGGTGGTGCTGACCGTCCATGTATTCGTGCGCAGTGATCGGTTGGTCAGTGCCCGCTTTGCTGGCAGCCGTTTGCCCGAATGGGGACGTCCGGCGGTCGGTGCGGTCGGTGCCGGTGCGATTGCCTTGCTGGCACTCGCGCTCGCCTGGGTGAGTGGATTGGTGCCGCGCGACAGCACGGCGCCCCTGGCGATTCTCGCATCTGGTTATGGCGCGGTGCAACAGGCCTTTGACACGGCGATTGGCAGTGAACCCGCCTGGCGTCTGGTCGGGTTGTTTGCGCTCATTGCGGTGGGCAAGATCGCGGCAACGGCATTCACGGTCGGATCCGGTGGTTCTGGCGGCGTGCTCGGCCCCAGCATTGTCATCGGTGGTTGTGCTGGTGCGGCGGTGGGTTTCGCCCTGCAAGGTCTGCCGATCGCGCCGCATCCGGCGGCCTGCACAGTGATGGGTATGGCCGGATTCTTGGCGGCAACGCATCGCACGCCGCTCGCCGCCATGTTGATGGTGTCCGAAGTGGTCGGTACCTATCACCTGTTGATTCCGGCGATGTGGGTGGTGGCGTTGTGTTTTTTGTTGGTTGGCCGCAAATCGAGTCTGGTCGCCGGTCAGGTGCAAGGCCCGCTGGCCAGCCCGGCGCATCGCGGCCATTTCTTCACCGATTTGCTCGCGGGTATTTTGGTCGAAGAGGCGATGACGGCATCCAGTACCTGCCACACGCTCAAGCCCGGCAGTCCGCTCAGTGAATGTCGGCAGTTGCTGCGCGACACGCAGCAGACCGTCTTTCCGGTGGTGGCGGAAGATGGCAGTCTGCTCGGTGAAGTGACGCTGGATGATCTGCGCGCGTTTCTCTACGACGACACCATCGATTTGGTGACCGTCGCCCAGGATGTGATGTCGGCGCAGAAATGGTCGCTGACTCCGCGCGATTCCCTGGCCGTGGCGATGCGGCGGTTTAACGCAGCCAATCTCGACGAACTGCCGGTGGTCGAAGCCATGACCGAACGATTCATAGGATTGCTCACCCGCCGCGCCTGCATTGCCAAGTACAATCACCTCACCGATCAACTGCGCAGTCAGCACGCCGCCGATGGCTATGACCGCGATGCGACGGTCGACTGAGGTAACCCAGCGGCCTTAACGACGGCTTGCAATGATGGCCTCCTCGGCAGTCGGCGAGTGCGCAGAATACTGGGTGCGTATCGATATCTTCCAGGCGGACCAGGTCGGGAGCGTTCGCTACGCAGCCGTTATCCCGTGCGAACACGCACCAGCTTGCTTCACGCATCGCTGCGAGCGGTGTCGGCATGAGCGGCTTTGCGCGTAAACAACCACCACGCCAGCGTCACAGACCGGCCAGCGTTTCAGCGAGATTACTCAACTCGACCCGTTCGGCTGCGAGCAGAGCCCGCGTCTCGGCCACCTGATCCGCGGGAGCGCGGCTGAGATAATCCGCATTGGCAAGACGACCCTCCTTGCCGCTGATCGCCTTCTCCAGCTGCACTTGGCGCTTAGCGAGCTGGGCTTTGAGCTTGTCGCGATCGATGTGGCCTTGCAGCGAGACATGCACTTTGAGCGCACCGACCACCGCAGTGATCGCGGTATCGGGACGCGGCGCATCGACCGCAATGGTCAAGGCGCTGAACAAGCCACGATCACAGAGGAAGTCGCGATCCTCGTCGAGTTGGTGCGCACGCTGGGCATCCGGGGCCGCGATAGTCACATCAAGAGCCACGCTGTCCTTGAGCTGCTGCTGATTGCGGACGTTCCGCACCGCGATGACCACGGCCTGCACCCCGTCCATGCGCTCAGCAGCGCCTGCCGTGCGCAGGGACATGGCCACGTCTGGCCATGCATGCAGCATCAGGAAACGCCCTGGCGTCCACTGGGAACCGCCCACGACGTCTTGCAGCAATTGCCACAGATACTCGGTGAGGAACGGCATGCCGGGATGCAGCAATTTCAGCGATTGATCGAGACAGTGCGCCAGCACCTGCGCCGCGATGTCGGCCGCCTGACCGCCGGTGCGGAACTGGCGCTTGGCCCATTCGACATACCAGTCGCAGAGATCATCGCGGAAGTAGCGATACGCGCCGTTCGCGTAATCATTGAAGCGCCAGGCATCGAGGGCCTGGGTGCAGGTTTCGATCGCACCTTGCAAACGATCCAGAATCCAGCGTTCGGGAAAACCCAGCGGCAACGCCGCGAGATCATTGGCGGAAGGGACCGCGGCCAGCGGCCGCTCGGCCAGATTCATCAGCAGGAA
>CAYQAQ010000264.1:0-4994 GCA_964415495.1 uncultured candidatus Brocadiaceae bacterium
CCCATCCAGTGCGAATACTTCGCCATGGAGGGGTTATCCCAGCTGGTCGCCGCCCTGGACGAAATCCGGGAAGATTCGAATCCGAACGTGGCGATTGGCGGGATTGTGCTGACGATGTGCGATGCAAAGTTGGCGTTCGCTCGTCAAGTTGCTGCGGAAATACGACAGCATTTTGGTTCGGCTGTGTTTGAAACCGCGATTCCTCGGGATATTGCTTTGGCGGCTGCGCCCAGTCATGGCAAAACCATTGTCGACTACGATCCCCTAAGTCCAGGGGGCATGGCCTACCTGGCGCTGACCAAGGAGGTGCTCGATGGCATTCGCTGACCATGGCCTTGGGAAGAGTCTCTCGGAGGTTTTCGCCAAGACCCCGCGTCGTGACGGAGGGCGTGGTTTTCTCGAGGTCGACATCGGCCTGTTGCTGCCGCCGAGCCACAACCCACGCCAGGTCTTCGACGACACCGCTCTGGAAGAGCTGGCGTCGAGCATCCGTCAGCACGGTATTCTTCAGCCCATCGTCGTCCAGAAGCGGGACTCCGGCTACGAGATCGTTAGCGGCGAACGGCGCTACCGCGCCGCCAAGCGGGCCGGGCTCGCCAAGGTTCCGGTGGTGGTGCGCGAGGGGACCGACGACGCGCGCGAAGTCGCCGAGCTGCGCCTGATCGAAAACATCCAGCGCGAGAACCTCAACCCGATCGAGCTCGCCCACGCCTATCAGGCCCTGATCACCGACCATGGTCTGACCCAGGACCAAGTCGCCGAGCAGGTGGGCAAGGAGCGCTCCTCGGTCGCCAACAACCTGCGTCTGCTCAGCCTGCCACCGGCCCTGCAGAACGAGGTCGCCAGCGGCGCGCTGACCCAAGGCCACGCCAAGGCCCTGCTCGCCTGCACCGACGACACCTGGCGCCTCCGCCTCGCCCGCCAGATCGTCGAAGACGGGCTCTCGGTCCGCGACGCCGAGCGCCTGGCCAAACGCGGCCCCGGCGAAGCGCCACCCGACGGCCCCGGCAAGCCCGCCCACATCCGCGAGCTCGAAGCCAATCTGCTGCGCCTCTTCGGCAGCAAGGTCAAGATCAAGGAACGCGCCGGCAAAGGCAGCCTGACCATCCATTTCGCCGGTAAGGAACAGTTCCAGCGCGTGGTGACGATCCTCGATCGCGCCTTCAAGCAGGCGGGCGGGTTGTAGGAGCGGGTGCCCTGCGGGCGGCTACAGGAGACACAGAGACGCGGAGGAAGAAGAGGAGTCGAGGAGACGAGGGAGGGCCTTTCTCTCCTGCGGATCCTGCGCGTCTCTGTGTCTCCTGTGAAATCCGGGTCACGGCTCGCGGACGTGCTCGCTGTCCCAGTACGGCAGAACGGCGGTCGGTTCCAGCGTCCACAGGTGGGTGGCGCGGGCGCGTTTGGCGCAGGCGACGTGAAGGGCATGACTGACCGTGGCCGGGTCGCGGCCGCTGGCGACCACGGCGGCGATCGCTTGGCGCTGGAGGTCGACATCGATGCTGGCGATGCGGCAGCGGCGCTCCAGGCCGTCACGGATCAGCACGGCGGCGGAGGCCGCTGAAATCGCGGGACGCACGGGGAGCTGGCACAGGCGCGCGAAGGCCTCGGTCAATGCGGAGGCCGCTACCACCAGCGCGATGCGCTGGTTTTCGGCTTCGGCCAATAGGCGGTGGCAGGCGGCGAAATGCGGGTGGCCGGTGACCAAGGCGGCGACCGCGACCGAGGTGTCCATGGCCCAGATCATGCGGTCGGTTCAGCGGGCGGGGTGAACGTGGGCGGATTCCAGGGCGGCGGGTCATCGTGGCCGATGGGCAGGGGGCCATGCCAGGTGGCATCGAAGACCACGCGGCCCTCATGCATGGTCACGCCCGCACCACTGGGAGCCGCAGCCGGCACCACGCGCAACCCATCGCCGTCGGGCTCTAACCGGAGTGACAGACCAGAGTTCCACCCGTTGCGCTGGCGCAGCGCTTTCGGGATAAGGATGCGTCCAAAGCGGTCGATGGTCACATCGTTGGCCATTATTGCCAATATATACATCTTTTGCCAATTGCTATTGGCAAATAGAAATGCCAATTCAACGGTTCCCGGGTGCCCAACCCAGCCGTCGCCGCATGGCACGTTGCAATCCGGCCACGCTGCGCAGGCCGGCGGCCCGGGCTGCCAGGGGCGGGGTGGCTCCAGCGCGCAACGCGGCCAGTGCCGCCGCTTGGCGCAACTCGCTCAGGAAGCGTCCGGGGGAACACCCACAAACTGCGCGAAAACAGCGGGAAAAATGCTCGCGGCTCTGGCCTAGGCGACGCGCACAATCGGCAACGGTGACGCGGGCTAAGCGCGTCTGGCACCAGGCTGACAGCTCAGAGTAGGGGGTCGGCAACGCCACGGGCTGTGCTTGGTCGGCCCACTCCAACAAGCGCATCGCCAAGCCATAGCCGCGTTCGCTCAAAGCGTGGGGCGTGAAGGCTTCTTTCGCCAACACATCGGCGACCACCTCCAGCAGCGCGACGGGAGCCGGATGATCATGGGGCAGCGCTACCACCGGACCGCACGCGGACAACAAGCGCGCCGCCGCACGCCGTGGCGCGGCGCCGCGCAGGCTGACATAGGCGAATTCCCAGGTCGACGCCGGGGCGACGCGATAGCGGTGGCGATCGGGCATCGGCAACACCAACAGCGTGCCGGGGAGACAGGCCCATTCGCGACCGTCGCGATGGAGCACGCCAGCACCCGATAACGTGTACTGCACCAACACCCAGGGCTCAGGACCGCGATCCCTGCCGTCAAAATCGTAGCCGCGATCGGCTTCCAACGACCAGCCGCAACTGAAAACCGCCGCCTCGGCGCCCTGTTCAACTTCCGGTAACAAGCGCTGTCGCGTGACCGGACGGACGCTGCGACTCCCACGCCCGGCGCGCGCTTCGCCCGAAGGACTGCGGCGCACGCCATAGCCGAGACGGCGCAGACGCTGAATCACATCCAAATGGTTCATAACCATTTGTGATACTGACCAACCGCGCCTGAACGCAAGATACGAAGCAGGAGTTCGCTCATGTGGGAAGAACGCTGGCATCCGCTGCGCCGGGAATGGCTGGTGATCGCCGCGCACCGCAATCAACGCCCGTGGAGCGGCAATACGGCGGCGAAAACCACGGTTGCGGCCCCAACCTATTTGAGTGATTGCTATCTGTGTCCCGGCAATGCGCGCGTGCATGAGGCCGCCAATCCCGCCTACCACGGCATCTTCGTCTTCGACAACGACCATCCCTGCGTCGGTCCCGATGCGCCGCTCGACCTCCCACCGGCACCCGCGCCCTATCGCCGTCGCGATGCGCGCGGGCAAGCACGGGTGGTCTGCTACACGCCCCGCCACGATCTGCGCTTGGCGCGCCTGAGCGTCGAGCGCATCGACGCGCTGCTCGCGTGCTGGGCCGAGCAGGAACGCGAACTCGCCCGCGTGCCCGGCACGCAGTACGTGCTGATGTTTGAGAACAACGGCCCCGCGGTGGGCGTCTCCAATCCGCATCCGCATTGCCAGATCTACGCCACCAACTTCGTCTTCCGCACGGTCGAAGAGATCATCCGTGCCGAACGCGAGCAGGGGGGCTCCCTGATGGCCGAGATCCTCCGCGCCGAGCGCACCGATGGCAGCCGTATCCTCCATGATGCCGATGGCGCTCTCAGCTTCGTGCCGTGGTTTGCCCGCTATGGCTACGAAACCTATGTCGTGCCGGAACGTCGTGTACCACGCTTGGCTGCGCTCGCCGACGGCGAACGCCGTGCGCTGGCCGGGGCTTTAAAGGCCGCTTTGGTGCGTTTAGACAACCTGTGGCAGATGCCGATGCCGTATGTGCTGGTCCTGCACCAAGCGCCCAGCGACGGCAGCGCCGACGGCGATGTGCACACGCATATCGTCATTCAACCGCCGCTGCGCAAACCGGATTTGATCAAATACCTTGCGGGACCGGAAATCGGTGGCGGCAATTTCATCGCCGACACGCTGCCCGAACAGACCGCCGCGCAGTTGCGCGCGGTGTCCGGGACGCACTACTGCGGAGATGTCGATGACGCCTGATCCTACGTCCTTATTGCAAGCGGTCCTGCGTCTGCAGGACGCCATCCGCGACGCGGTGGTTGCGGCTTGTGAGCGCCAATCGACCAGCGAGCTGTCAGCGGTGCACGGTGAAGACCACGAGGGCGACACCATTTTCGCCATCGATATCGTCAGCGAGACGCTGTTGGTCGAGGGACTCGGCGCGGTCGCTGGTGATCTCGGTCCGCTGCGTCTGGTCGCCGAAGGCTTGGCACCAGAAGGCGTCATCCTGCCGCTCGGGGCCGCACCGGAATCGGTGCGCTGGCGGGTAATCGTTGATCCCATCGACGGCACGCGCGGCATCATGTATCAGAAGCGTCCGGCGTGGATTTTGGCCGGCATCGCCCCCGAACGCGGGCCGGATACCGGGCTGCACGACATCGTCGCGGCGGCGATGACGGAAATTCCGCTGATGAAACAACATCTCAGCGACCAGATGTCCGCCGTCAGTGGCGGCGGTGTGGTGGCGACGCGCCGCAATCGCCTCAATGGCAGCGTGCGACCTTTGGCCGTGCGTCCGAGCAATGAGGCCACCATTGCGCAAGGGTTCTGCCAAATCGCACGGTTTTTTCCAGGTGGACGCGAAGATCTCGCCGCGATCGACGATGCCCTGGTGCTGGAGTTGATGGGCCCGGTGCAACCAGGCAAAGCGGCCTGCTTCGAAGATCAGTATATCTGCACCGGCGGTCAGTTCGCGGAGTTGATCCTCGGTCACGACCGTTTCACCGCCGATCTGCGCTCGCTGCTGCGCGCGACCGGGCGTACCAATGGTCTGTGCTGCCATCCGTATGACCTGTGCACCGAACTGGTCGCGCGCGAAGTCGGGGTCGCCATCGTCGATCCCGCTGGCGGATCTTTGACGGCGCCACTGTGGTGCCATCCCGATGTGTCGTGGGCCGGCTAT
>CAYQAQ010000265.1:0-4979 GCA_964415495.1 uncultured candidatus Brocadiaceae bacterium
GGGGGGCCTTTGAGCATGGCGATCTGCGCGATGCTGCGTTTCTCGCCGATGTGTTTGCGCGCCACGCGATCGACGCGGTGATCCACTTCGCGGCGCTGGCCTATGTCGGCGAATCGATGCAGCGGCCGGGTGATTATTTCGCCGCCAACACCACGGGCAGCTTGAACCTGCTCGAAGCGATGCGCCGCGCAGGCGTCCGCGATCTCGTGTTCAGTTCGACCTGCGCAACGTACGGCCAGCCGGAGTCGATGCCGATTACGGAATCAACGCCGCAGCGTCCGGTCAACCCCTACGGAGAGTCCAAGCTCATGGTCGAGCAGCTCTGCCGCTGGTATGGCGAGGTCGCCGGTCTGCGCTGGGCGGCACTGCGTTATTTCAACGTCGCGGGCAGCGATCCGAGCGGCGAGCTCGGTGAAGAGCACGAGCCCGAAACCCATCTCATCCCCAACGTGCTGCGCGCCATCACCGGCGGACCAGAACTGCGGATCTTTGGCGACGATTATCCGACGCCGGACGGCTCTGCCGTGCGCGATTACATTCACGTCGTCGATTTAGTCGGCGCACATGCGCTGGCGGTCAAGGCCGTCCAGCAGGGGGCGACGGGCCTGAAGCTGAACCTCGGCACCGGCCAAGGGTCTTCGGTCAAAACCGTCATCGCCGCTTGCGCACGCGTGACGGGAAAACCGGTGCCGCATCGCATCACTCCGCGCCGCCCCGGCGATCCTCCGGAACTGGTGGCCGATCCGTCGCTTGCCCAACGCACGCTCGGCTGGCGCGCCCGCTACGGGCTTGACGACATGGTGGCGCACGCGTGGGCGTACCACTGCCGGCGGGCGGTCTGATCCCGGATTATCGCTGTTCGGTGACCGAAAGCTGGCCGTTATCGATGGCGACCCGGAACACCTGGAGATTGCCGCTCTTGGCGCCGTTGCTGACTTCGCCGGTGGAGGCGGCTTCGATGCCGAAGTCGTTCCAGCGGAAAGAGCCGCGAAAGGGTTCTCGGCCAGTGTGGGACAGCACGGCAGCGCTGGCGGCAATGACCGTGGGCACATTGGCGTAGGTGCGGTGGCCGGTGCTGACGCGGCGCAGCGGCCAATAGCCGAGCGCGTCGTGCGCATCTGCACGGTGCCGCCTTTTGAGCAGGACGCGACGACCAGGCAATCAATCGGCTTGGCTGGCAGGGCGCCGCCGATGGTTTCGTAGCGTTCACGATGGGCGGCGAGGTGGCGGTTGAGGTCGGCGTCGCCGATGGTGACGCCACCGCCATGGCCGATCAGGAAGACGGCGCGCTGCACCTCGGTCGGCGCGTTAGCGACTAACTGGGCGAAAGCGCGGCAGGCGAAATCGAAATCGACGGCACCGGGATCGCCGAATTGCACACACAGCACCCCGCGATCGCCTTGATGCCAGCGAATCACGGTGCGGATGCCCGGTTCATACGGTTGCAGAACCTCGGCGCGCCAGACGCCAGCGCCTGCTGGTGGTGCGGCTGGGCTCGATTCTCGGGCAGGGAGATGGTCAGTCGGGTGGATGGATGGCGTCGACGGCCGGAGCGTCCGACGGTATCACGCGTGCCACCTGCACCGGCACGGTATCCGGACGTGCGATGAGCTCGGCGAGATGGGCTTCGATGGCGTGGGTCTGCGTGGCTTCGGCATTGCGCAGCAGCGCGATGAGGAAATCGCGGTCGCTGTCCTCGGGTGCGTCGATGCCATACGACGAACGCAGACGGCTGCGCAGGCGCTGCAGCTCGTCGACGAGCAGCGGGTCTTGCTGCGGCTGATCGCGTTGCCAAGCCTCGGCATACCACGTGCGCAGCGTCGTCACATCGACGCCCGCTGGGATGTCACGCCGATAATGGTCGCGCAGGTGATCAATGAGGGCAAGCCGTTCGCCCAGACCGAAGGGATCGGGTACTGGGGGTGGCTCGACGCCAAATATCAGCATCGCAGTCACCAGGGGCAGCAGGACACGGCGCATGAGGATAGGTATATCAGAGATCCCCGTCTCGCAAGCGAGCCCGAGCCAACAACAACCCCGTGCAGGCGTAGCCTGCACGGGGTTGTTGAGCGCATCATACGACGGCTGATTGCTCAGCGCGCGGCAGCGGCTTTCTTCGCCATCGGCTTAGCCTTGGCCTTGGCCTTGGCCTTTACACCTTTGGCCGGCTTGGCCGCGGCAGCGGCACGAGCCGCCTTGAGCGCCGCCTGCGCCGCGGACAACCGCGCCACCGGCACGCGGAAGGGCGAGCAGCTGACGTAAGTCAGGCCGATGTTGTGGCAGAACTCGATGGTGGAAGGATCGCCGCCGTGTTCGCCGCAGATGCCGAGCTTGATGCCTGGACGCACCGGCGCCGATTTCTCGATCGCGATTTCCATCAGCTTGCCCACGCCCGTCTGATCGATCGACGCGAAGGGGTTGGCCTTCACGATGCCGAGCTTCTGGTAGTAGGGCAGGAACTTGCCCGAGTCGTCGCGCGACATGCCCATGGTGGTCTGGGTCAGGTCATTGGTACCGAAGCTGAAGAATTCAGCGTGCTCGGCGACTTCGTCGGCGGTGAGCGCACCGCGCGGGATTTCGATCATGGTGCCGACCAGGTAGGCGAGCTTGACCTTGGCCGCCTTCTGCTCTTCGGCGAAGACGCGATGCACGATATCGAGCTGGTTCTTGAGCTCGGCCGCGAAACCGACCAGCGGGATCATCACTTCCGGAATGACCTTCTTGCCGGTCTTCTTCGCCACCGTGATCGCAGCGCGAGCGATCGCGCGCGACTGCATCTCGGTGATCTCGGGGTAGACGATGCCGAGGCGGCAGCCGCGATGGCCGAGCATCGGGTTGAACTCGTGCAGGTTGTGACCGAGAGCTTCGATGCGCTCGTACTTCACGCCGAGCTTCTTGGCCAGGTCTTCAATCTGCGCACCGGCCTGGGGCAGGAACTCATGCAGGGGCGGGTCGAGCAGACGCACGGTGACCGGACGGCCGACCATGGCGGTGAAGAGCTCTTCGAAGTCCTTCTGCTGCACCGGCAGCAGCTTGGCGAGGGCGCCGTGGAAGTGCTCGATCGCCTGGGCGTATTCGCCCTTGAGCGTCGCGACCCGGTCGGTGTCGCCAGTGGCCGCGGCTTCTTCGGTTTCGGCTTTGTACTTCGCGAAGTCCTCGGCGAAGAGGATCATCTCGCGCACGTGGTCGATGCGGTCACCTTCGAAGAACATGTGCTCGGTACGGCACAGGCCAATGCCTTCGGCGCCGAAGGCGATGGCGTTGAGCGCCTGGTCGCCCTGATCAGCGTTGGTGCGGATGCCGAGCGTGCGGTACTTGTCGGCCAACTTCATGACGAAGTCATAGGCCTGAAACAGCTTGGACTGGGCGGGCTTGAGGGTCTTGCCCACCAACACCTGCTTCAGTTCGCTGTCCGAGGTCTCGACCTTGCGACCATAGACGGCACCGGTGGTGCCGTTGATCGAGATGTACTCGCCTTCGCGCAGGGTGGTGCCGCCACAGGTGAGCGTCTTCTTGTCGTAATCGATGACCAGGTCACCGGCGCCGGCAACACAGACCTTGCCCATCTGGCGGGCGACGAGCGCCGCGTGCGACGATACGCCGCCACGGGCGGTGAGAATGCCGTCCGAGGCGATCATACCGCGCAGATCTTCGGGCGAGGTTTCGATGCGGCAGAGCACGACCTTCTGACCGGCAGCGGCCAAGTCTTCGGCCTTTTTCGCGCTCAGCGCGATGATGCCGGACGCGGCACCAGGGCCCGCGGGCAGACCGGCGGTGAGCCTGTCCTTCGCCACGGCGGCCTTTTCGTCAGCGATGTCGAAGATCGGGGCGAGGAGCTGATCCAGCGCCTGCGGATCGCCGCTGAGCACGGCGTGCTCGGGCTTCATCAGCTTGGCCTTCACCATGTCGTGGGCGATGGTGACGTAGGCCTGCGCGGTGCGCTTGCCGTTGCGGGTCTGCAAGAGGTAGAGCTTGCCTTCTTCGATGGTGAACTCGAAGTCCTGCACATCGCCGAATTCTTTTTCGAGCTTGCTGCGGACGACGAGCAGTTCCTTGTGGGACTTCTTGAACACCGGGTCGTTGCCCATGTCCGAGATCTTCAAGGGCGTGCGCGTACCGGCGACAACGTCTTCACCCTGCGCGTTAGCGAGGTACTCGCCGTAGAACTCGTTGGCGCCATTGGCCGGGTTGCGGGTGAACGCCACGCCGGTGCCCGAGGTGTCGCCCATGTTGCCGAACACCATCGACTGCACGTTGACGGCGGTGCCCCACTCGTGCGGGATGCGGTACTTGTTGCGGTAGAGGATCGCACGTTCGTTGTTCCACGAGCCGAACACGGCGCCGATGGCGCCTTCGAGCTGGTCGTAGGGATCATTCGGGAAGGCCTTGCCGGTGCGCGCTTTGATCAGCTTGCGGAAGCGGGCGATGATCTCCTTGAGATCCTCTTCGCTCAGCTCGGTGTCCTCGTGCTTGCCGACCGATTCCTTGTACTCGTCCATGACCTGGTCGAAGGGCTCGTGCTCATTTTCGCTACGCTTCTGCACGCCCATCACGACGTCGCCGTACATCTGCACGAAGCGGCGGTAGCTGTCGTAGGCGAAGCGGCCGTTGTTGGTCTTGGCCTTGAGCGCTTCGACGGTGACGTCGTTGAGACCGAGGTTGAGAATGGTGTCCATCATGCCCGGCATCGAGTCGCGGGCGCCCGAGCGCACCGAGACGAGCAGCGGGTTCTTCTTGTCGCCGAACTTCTTGCCCGAGAGCTTCTCGAGCTGACGCACCGCGGCGGGCACATCCTTGCTGAACAGGCTCTTGGGGTAGGTGCGGCCGTTGGCGTAGTAATACGTGCACACTTCCGTGGTGATCGTGAAGCCTTCGGGCACGCGGAAGCCTTTGCGCGACATCTCCGCGAGGTTGGCGCCCTTGCCGCCGAGCAGCGCCTTCTGGGTGCCGTTGCCATCGGACTTGCCGTTGCCGAAGTG
>CAYQAQ010000266.1:0-4953 GCA_964415495.1 uncultured candidatus Brocadiaceae bacterium
GTGGCGATCACCGGGAAGATCACACCCGGTGTATCGAGACGCTCACCTGGGAGCGTCGTGACGGCGTGCTCGTCGCGACGGTCTGCGGCGATGGCTTTACCTATCACTTGGTGCGCTCGCTGGTCGGTGCCTGCGTGGCCGTCGCCAATGATACCTGTTCAGTGCAGGATTTGCACGCGAGTCTGGCCGGCGCAGAGACGCCCGCCGGCGCTCAGCAAGCACCAGCGTCAGGACTGTGTTTGGCCTCCGTGCGCTACGCGCATGAGCCAGACTGGATCATTACGGTATCGTGACTATGAGCCGCACGCCGGAGAGGGCATGCTGCGTCGACGGATCAATACTATCGATTCGATTGGCGCAGCGCGCCCGCAACACGGGATCACTCCAACCGCCGCCCCGCAACGTCGCAGCCGTCGTCCATTCGCGCACGTTGCCGTGCATGTCATAGAGACCGAACGCGTTGGGAGCCCGATTGACCACTAATGACGGCACCGCACCGTCCAGCACGCTATAGCTGGCAGCCACATCGGGATCGACGCTATCGCCCCAATGGAACAGCGTACCGCTGGTGCCAGCGCGACAGGCGTATTCCCACTGGGCTTCGGTCGGCACGCTCAGTTGGGCGAAATACTGCTCATTCCAAGTTGCGACGAGGTTGGTCAATGCCTCGAAGCTGATACCCGTGGCCGGCAGCAAGTCGTGTTCGATCCGGCTGGCAGTGCTGCCGATCGGCGTCAAACGCAGCCACGGGCGATCCCCGGTCTGCGACAGGGCTACCCACTGCGCCTGCGTAACTTCGTGCAGGCCCAACCAGAACGTCGGAATCGCCACCGCCGCCCCGGGCGTTTCGTCCGGCTGTGCGCCTAAGGTCGCTTGGTGTTGTCCGGGCACCAGATTGCCGGCTGGAATCTCGACGAAAACCATCTTCGTCCGCCCCAGAGCGGTGTCACTGGCATCGAGCGTGAGGGTGATGGGGAACCATTCGCCGGTCACTACATCGAGTACGCGCAGGCGTGGACCAACCGGAGCATTGTCGAGACTTCCACCGCCGCCGCAGGCGACGAGTGCCAGGACCAAACACACAGATAAAATCGTTAGAAGCAGACGCATACCGTTACTCCACCGATCCCACGCCACGCACCTTGAGCAGGACGCGTGCATGATCGAAACCTTGATTAAAGTTGGCATCACCACTGACCTGCACCTGGATCGGCACATGACGCGAATCACCCGTCGCCGTCCACGTCAAGGTCGCCTGCGTCCCCGGTGCGGTGACGACCGTGCTAGCCAAGCCGCCGAAACTCATGGTCGCTGGGCCTTCGAGCAGGGTGAAGGTCAACGACCCAAGATCACCCACGAACCGGCGATCCACCTGAATATTCCACGTCCAAAGCTCACCACTGGGGATTTCTTCGACCGGCTCACTGACGATCCAGGGCACCGTCTGATTCGGATCGCGGACGATTATAGTGGCGCGTGCGGGCGGGGAGTCGGCGCCATTTGCCGTAGCTTTGGCCGTGAACGAGGTCACCCCGGTGAAAATGGTTAAGGGTGGCGTCCAGGTAAACACCCCATTCGCGGCGACCACAACACTGCCCTCATCAGGATCGCTTACCTTGGTGTAGGTCAGCGCATCTCCGTCCGCATCGCCACCAGTAAACGAAGCGACGGCGGGTGCTGCACTACGATTCACCCGTACGACGATATCTTCAACCTGCGGCGGATCATCGACCGCAGTGACGGTTACCGTGATATCGGCGGATGCACTCTGCCAGCCATCCGAAACCGTCACCGTCACCGTGCCGCTACCGTTGCGATCGCGCAGCGGTGCAATGGTCAGGGTACGATCGGCGCCACTGCCGCCAGAAATCAGCGATACGGACGGGAAAAGGACGCCATCGGAGCTGGAGCCCGTGACCACCAAGTCCGCCACATCATCGTCAACATCGGCAACCGTCAGACTGACGACACGACTGGTGTCCTCGGCAAAAGTGACGTTCGTTTCATCCAGGACCAGACTCGGTGGAGCTCCGACCCGAACTGACACCGGCGAACTCGTGCCCCCTCCATCATAGAGAAACGCCAGGGTCTCGACGGTGACGTTGGTCAGGATTGGCGCACTGAGCAAGCCCGACGGTACCTCGACCTCAAGCTGCCCGCCATTGACATAGGTCATCGTCAATTCCGTGGCGCCCCAGAACACGCGGGACGCCGGTCGGAAGCCGGACCCCGTGATGACCATGGTCGAAGCCGGGCTCCCGGGCACAAAACCCGCGGGCTCCACAGCACTGACCATTGGCGCCGGCACCACCGTGGTCGGATGCAAGTAGCCACGGATCCGCACACTCCAGCTATTGAGCATGCCACTATCCAGGCTGGAATTATCGACCACACGCAAGCTCCACGTTCCCGCGACTGGTTCACCCCAATGCGCCACTGAGGTGAAGGTCCAGTTGAGATTTTCGCCACTGTCAAAGTGGCGGTGGCCAATGCGCGTCTGGCGACCACTGGGAGAGGTCAATTCGAACGACAGATCGCCCCGCCACGTATGGGTGACATTCACCGTCAATTCCACCCACTCGCAACGCATGCGCGCAGCCGCAGCCACCTCCACCGTCTGTGTGATCCCGGTGGCATTATTATCGGGAATCGCTTGCGTCGTTGTGCGCTGGGCCTGAACCGGCGTCACGGCGGCTGGTACTTTCAGCCAAGACTCTGCTCGCACCGCGGCTACGGCACGTCCAGCATCGACGATGCCAAAGCCGCGGCCATGGTCGAAGGGGCGACTCCCGACCACCGCAGGCTGAGCGGAACCGACCGATGTCGAGGTATGAGCGAGCACATGCATAACATCCCGTCGGGTCAGCGTCGGATCTGCGCTGACCATCAAGGCACAGACGCCAGCGACAACCGGCGCGGCAAAGGAGGTCCCCTGCAAGCCGTCGCCGGTGGCGGTGTAGGTCCCCGGTGACAGTCCCTGCGCGCCGGTGCCATCGGTGGTGACGATTCCCAAACCGCTTACGGTGCCACCAGGGGCACTTACCAGCACATTGCTGCCGGGTTCACTGTAGGGTGCCTTCGCCCCGGCGTTATCGACCGAACCAACCGCCAGCACAAAACGATTCGAGGCAAAAATGTCGTAGCTGCTGTCATCGCCTTCTTGGGCGTCGTTGCCACACGCCCAGACATAGATGATGCCGCGTCCATTACGTCCGTTGGTGACGCCATTGTTCAGCGTGCTCACCAGCGACTCTGGCATCTCGAAGAGCGGTGCCGTATAACTCAGGCCCCAACTATTATTGCTGACCCCCACGCGGTGCTGAGGGTTCGACGAGGAGACCCCATGCCCGAGCGCGGCGCTGAACTGGGCATTCGAAATGGCGCTGCCTGTAATCAATCGGACCGGAGCGATACGGCTCTCGGGTGCGACCCCGACCACACCGATGCCATTGTTGCCAACGGCGCTAGCGACCCCAGCGACCCACGTCCCATGATAGCCCGAGATGCCTTCAGCCGGATCCGGATTCGGATCGGTGTCGCCATCGATAGGATCAATCGCCATAGCGGTCACGATGTTGGCCGACAGGTCTTCATGGGCCATTTCCACGCCGGAATCGACGACCGCCAACAACACATTGGCGCCACGGGTGTATGGCCATGCTGCCGGGCTGCCGATCATGGTGTGATGCCATTGATTCCCCACCAACGGGTCATCGAACGCGTAGCGCGTTTGCACCGGCCACCGCAGGTCCGGATCAACGGACTGGACTCCAGCGGCCGCCCGCATTGGCGCCAGAACCGCTAAGGCCTGGGCCGGATCCGATGCCGTCATCACGACGATGTCGCTCTGTGGAATCGTCCGATCCACCCGCACGCCATGCACGCGCGCCAATGCGTTGAGATCCGTTCCCGGCTCGACCCGCACCATGAGCTCCGAGCCGAGCAACCACGCCGGCCCGCGCTGACGCACGTCCGTGCCCCGCTGCCGCTGCATGGGGTGGATTACCGCCAGAGGCGGTCGTGCCCGTCCGACAAAGGATTCGGCCCAGGTCGCTCCCGCCGCCACGGGGCGCGGGCGGTGGCCTTTGCGCTGAGCTGGACCAGCCTCTTCTTCGGCGATGATATCGGTCCGTAACTCAATCGCGCCTAAACCTGCGACGAAATGGGTCGGTTCCGCCGCCATGGCCACGGATGCGCAGAGGACGAGCAGGAAGAGACGCATGGAGATTTAACTATCAAGAAGCGAATATGACAGCAATCAGAAACTCGATCGTGAGTACAGGCTCCGCGCTTCCACCCTTGCACCCTGTCCTGCAGGGCCACAGTCCAGGGCAACCTCGGGGAGGCCCGGTTGGGCCTGAGAAACCGCATCGCCGATTCCCGGCACCGCGGTGACCCGCGAACCTGCTCCGGATCATGCCGGCGAAGGGAAAGGGTCATGACCATCGTCACGTTCCCCATCTTCCTCGTCGTGCTTCGATGCGAAGCGCGCTCACCCTGTTTTCTGCCATCTTCGTTCAGGACCTCCTCGCCATGATCAGCCCCGCTCCCCGCGCCTACGTCAACGACCGCATCGGTCAGGATTGCATCACTCAGATGCATTACGCCCGCAACGGCATTATCACGCCCGAGATGCTGCGCGTCGCTGAACGCGAGCGGCTTGAACCCGATCTGGTGCGCAGCGAGGTCGCGCGCGGCCGCATGGTGATCCCCGCCAACGTCAATCACCGCATGCTCGATCCGATGGCCATCGGCATCGCCTCGCTGTGTAAGATCAACGCCAATATCGGCAATTCGGCGGTGACCTCCGACATCGAGGGCGAACTGACCAAACTGCGCTTGGCGGTGAAGTACGGCGCCGACACCGTGATGGACCTGTCCACTGGCGGCGGCATCGATCAGATCCGTCAGGCGATGATCGATGAAGCGACCGTGCCGATGGGCACCGTGCCG
>CAYQAQ010000267.1:0-4936 GCA_964415495.1 uncultured candidatus Brocadiaceae bacterium
TGACATGACAGATATTTACGGCGATACGACGTCTGCCAACTGCGTTATGCAGGTTCAATCAGCATGGGGTGAGCACGATTATCACGGCGACGGATCCGCGGCTGTAACAGCCTCTGGCGTCGTTTTCTCGCTCGGCGTTCCTTATTTCGTCCTGCGTCCTGCGTCCGTTGCGTCGCCAACCATATGGGAACCGCAGCGAGGTTGAAAACCTATTGCCTGAATGCACCAACATCGTCCATTATTTATCGTACTAAACGACGCAGGACGCAGGACGAAAAATACGCGAAACGCCACGCCTTCCTCACATCCTCCGTACTGCCGCCGCAACCTCCGCGGCCGTGGCGCCTGCCGGCACGGTGACCACCTTCCCGGCGCGGGTCGCGCGTACAGCCTCGGCGTAGCCGGGCAGATCGCCTTCGACCGCCACCAGCGGCCGTTCATCACGCGGCAGCGCCAGCGGATGCACGCTGGTCGATTCCCAGGCGGCGGTGGTCAGGCCGATGGTGTTCAGCGCCGCGCGCGCCTGCGCGATCACGGGCCCGGCGCTGCCAGGTCCGGCAATCACCACCCCTGCGTTAGCGTCAGCGTGCCACCAGCGGCCGCCGCCCGGTTCATGGCCTTCGGGGTCGATGCCGTCGAGGCGCTCATCGGGCACCAAGATCGCCACGTGATCGCGACTGCCGAGGGCCCGCGCGAGCACCGCGCGTTCTTCGCCGCGACCCGGTGCGCACACCCACCAGCCGGGCAGCGCACGCCACCAGCCCAAAGGCGGGGCCGTGCCGCGCACGCGTAAACACAAAGGCGTCGAGCGCCGGCCCACCTCCGCGAGCGTGCCCCACCAATCACCGAGGGTGCCGCCATCCAGCGTCAGCACCGGGCGCAAACCTTCGCGCGCAGCGGCGGCAAGGGCAACCACGAGGGCCGGCGTGCGCCGCGCCCGCGTCCACCGCTGATCGTCGTCGACCACGAGCACGCGCGGGGCCGCGCGATGGAGACACGCGAGATCATCGGCGCTTAACGCCCATTCACGTAATGCTGGCAAATGCACGGGGGTTGCCGCATCGGTGCGGATGCCCTCGACATGATCCAAGACATCCGCGGTCAAAGCCGCCACCGGCATCCAGCACGGTCCGATCTCGGTCGCCCACCCCGGCGGCGGATCACTGGGTTCGCCGGTGACGAGGCAGCGCAACGGTGCGGCCACGGTCGCAGCCAAGGCCAACGCGGTCATCACGGCGGGCTGCGTGCACTCATCAGCGGCGAACACCACCACGACGGTGGCTTGCGGTGCGGCCAAGGCACAGCCGACTGCAGCGGCAATGCGCGTGGCGGTGTCGGCATCGCGCCAGCATGGCTCGGCAGCGATGCCCTCGTGGTCCTCGGCCGCAAACAGGCGCAGCCGCGCGGGGAATCGACAACCCTCCACCCAATCGCGTACGCATGTGGCCGCCAAGGTCATGGCGCTGATAGCATCACAGGTATCGGCGCAAGGAAGCGGCGGCGCCGCCGCCGGGTCAGCACTGCACCACGTACTGCCAAAAACTCGGCGGTTTCCGGTCTATAACGAACGGTCGCTAACGAGAGCGTCACTGGGCGGACACCTTGCCGTGGAAAAACTACAGGTACGCACTCACTTCCGTCTCGCCCTCGCCGCGCGCCGTCTCCGCCATGACCCGGGACATGCTGATGACGTAGCGCCGGGTGTCGAAGCTATTGCCACGACGTCGACCACCGACCACATATGATGCCTCGAACTGGGTGGCGTGGTGCCGATCTATGAGGCGATGGTAATACGCGCGTTTATCCGCGTAATTCGGGAAGGTGGCGACGACCTCGATCATCTCTTGCTTGATCTTGGTGTTATCCTCCGACTTCGACCATGACCGGAACACGAAGGTGATCACCAAACTCACCAAGATCGCTGCCCCCCAACCCAAGATGGTATTGACGCCGGTTCGATCCGAGGCGGGCGGCCGACGCTGACGTCGAGTCGGCGCTGAGCCAGCGGCCTGTCCGCGGCGGTGTTGCCGCGTCGTTGCGGGGCGCGGACGGGGGCGGTCGACGGGAGAATTCGGCATGCGGGCACTAGACGGATGTCGGAGGTAATTCGCACTGTGGCATGCGTCCATTAGGTAGGCAAGAGCCAGTGGAAATCAACGCTGGGCGGCAGACCCCCTCGGCTCAGCCGCCCATGACGCGCAAGAACGCGTAGCCGCTGGTCTGCGCGCCGGCCACGACCAAACCCATGAATGCCACGGCGGCTGGCACCCCAGCCCACATGACCAGCAGCGACACCATGATCTTCACCGCGAAGCCGAAATGCAGGAAGTTGATTTGCGGCACCGCACGCACGATCACGGCTTCGGCGACGGTGATGGCCAGCACCGTGCCGAGCACCGGAAAGCTCAGCGCGAGAGCGATGATGAAGAGCTGATTGCTGGCATCAACCAGCGCACCCATGAAACGGGGGCCAGGTGCGAAACCGCCGACGGGAATGAATTCATAACTGCGCGCGATCGCGGCGATGAAATACAAATGGCCATCGAGAAGCAAGAAGACCAACACCGCCATGTTGAAGTACAAATCGCCAATCGGGCTGGTAGCGGCATCGGTTTCCGGATCGAAGGATTCCGCGGCACTGAAGCCGGCGTGGCGATTGGCAAGGTCACCGCCAAAGCGAATGGCTTGAATCAAGAGGTTGAGAAAAAATCCCAGCGACAAGCCGACCAAGAATTCCTTGATCAGCAGCAGGGTAAACCAGCCGTTGACCGCCGGCACCGGATCGACCGCCAAGCGCAAGGGCGTCAGCAGCAAGGTCACCGACACGGCGATCAGCACTTTGGCCTGCATCGGCGCGTACGGCCCACCGATGACCGGACCAGCGACGAATAAACCGGCGATGCGCGCGAAGACCAGCAACCCCAGCGGCATGCCCGCGTACCACGCTTCGAGTCCGGTGGTGTCCATTACGGTTTCGGGTTTCGAGTTTCGGGTTTCGGGGTCCAATTGGGGTTTCGGGTTTCGGGTTTCGGGTTTCGGGTTTCGGGGTCCATGCGGTGGGATTTGCACGGTTTCGGCGATGGAACTGACGCGCGTAACCCCCTTTTCTCCCCACTCCCCCCTGTAGGCCACGGCTGCGGAACCCGAAACCCGGAACCCGAAACCCGAAACCACCTCACAACCCCCCATACTTCGGCAAATTCCCGATCAAATCCGCCGTATACGTGGTAAGGATTTTCGCCATCCATGAGCCGAGCAGCACGAAAACCAAGGTCATGGCGATGAGCTTCGGCACGAAGGACAGGGTCTGTTCCTGCACGGAGGTCACCGCTTGGACCAGACCGATGATCAGACCAACGATCAGGGCCACACCGAGCACCGGCAAAGCCAAGATGCTGGTCATCCACAACATCTGCCGGACGGCTTCAATAAGAACGTCGACCGGCATACGCTAACCGTAACTGCGGACGAGACCCTGTAAGAGCAGGACCCAGCCGTCCACGAGAACGAATAATAAAATCTTGAACGGCAACGACACCACCACCGGTGGCAGCATCATCATACCCAGCGCCATCAAGACTGCCGCGATCACCAGATCGATGACGAGAAAGGGCAAGAACAGGATGAAACCCATTTGGAAAGCGGTTTTGAGTTCGGACGTCATGAACGCGGGCATCAAGGTGGTGAACGACACGTCTTCGGCGGTCTGGGGACGTTCTTCGCCCGCGATGCGAATGAACAGCGCGAGATCGTTCTTGCGCGTATGCTTGAGCATGAAATCGCGCGCCACGCCTTTGGCACGTTCCAAGGCCACTTGCTGGGTCACGGTGTCGGCGAGATAAGGCGCCAAGGCCTCGTCATTCATGCGCTTCAAGGTCGGTGCCATGATGAACAGCGTCAAAAACAGCGCGAGACCAAGCATGATCTGATTCGGCGGCAAGGTCTGCGTGCCCAAGGCGCGACGCACAAAACCCAACACGATGATGATGCGCGTGAACGACGTCATCATCATCAAGAAGGCCGGGGCCACTGACAACGCCGTGATGACGAGCAACAAGGTTAACGCGGCGCTGAAGCCTTCTTTTTCGGCACCCGGCGAAACCGAGATCGTCACGCCCGGTACTTCGGCGGCACTGAGCGCACCCAGTCCCAAAGCCACCATAAGGCCGAGGCGCCACATCAGCGACGTTCCCGGCCCAACACGGATTGCACCGCGTGGGCAAACGCTTGGGCAAAAGGCACGCCACCGGGCGGCACCGCGGGTTCGGCGATGGCCGCCTCAACGCGCGCTTCGGCCTCCAGCAGCTCAGGCAAGGTGGCAATCGGCACCGAGGTCACCGCCGTCAGCCCCTGTTCATGACTGCCGACGACGAGCACCTGGTCGCCCAGGCGCACCAGATGCAGCGAGCGTTTGTGCCCCAAGGGCAGACTTTCGATCATGTGCAGATGGCGGGCGGATCCCGTGCGCACGCGGCGACGGGCGGCAAGGCGCACCAGCAGCACGCCGCCCACCGAGATGGCGATGAGGAAACTGAGGCCGAGCACCAACGCGATGATCGGCCGGGCACTCCCCTCATCCGCTGCCGCCGAGTCCGCATCCCGCGTCCCCGCCACCGAGGCCCCGCGATCCCATTCGGCGTCACTGATGAACGGCGTTTCGCCCGCCACCACGGACGGCATCAGCACCACCAGCATCAAAAGCCATAGGCAGCGGGCCATCGTCGCGTTCCTCCACAGCCGCTGTCCGACCCCGCCACAGCAGCGGGAAGGATCGAGGGCTTGAGGGAGGAGAGGGCACGGGGTGTGCCAATGGCATTGCCCCGGTCCGGAAGTCCGGAGGTCCGGGAGTCCGGGAGTCTCCCCTGCGCGGGATTTCAGCACAAAACGGATCGATTCCATGCCGGTCCAGCCCCCTCCGTAAGCGCCGTTACCCCCT
>CAYQAQ010000268.1:0-4931 GCA_964415495.1 uncultured candidatus Brocadiaceae bacterium
CGGAAGTCTCCCGGCAGGAGACTCTTCGTTTACACATGCGTGCATGAAGAAGGCCAGCGGTCTCGCCTACGAGACTTCCGGACCCCCGGACTTCCGGACGGGGGCAATGATCTAAAGCCAATCCAACCGCTCGCGAATGGTGCCATCCAACGTTGGCAGTTTGTCGCGCAGATGCTGGCGCGCGCGCTGCGGCAGATGTGATTTCAGGGCCGTCAGTTGTGCCGCCAAACGTCGGCGCACGGCGTTACTGTCTTCGCCCAGATCACTCACCATCAGGAACGCGGCAACGACGTCGGCGAGGTCCTCGTTTTCGTCCTCGGCAAATTGACCGCGCTGAATGAGGGCGAGCAAGCGCGCAGCAGCGCGACCAGCGAGATCGGCGAGATAGCCCGCTTCGCCAGTGGCGACGATAGCCGCGACCGAGCGCGCCACGTGCAATTGCGAGACGCGCGGCAGCAGGGCTTCGCAAATGCGCACGCGCAGGTTGACCGGAAAACTCGGTCGCTCGGCGAGTGCCCCCAGCATGCGCCCGAGTTCGCGCGTGTTGCCGGGACCCCACATGATTTCCCAGCCGGAGACGCGCTTCCATTGCGCGCACAAGCGGTCGACCAGATGGCGCAGCAGGGGGGCGGGCAGATGTTCGGAGGCCCCCATTCGTTCGAGTGCCTGCAGCAAGATCGGCACCTGTTCGGTATGACGACCGAGTTCGGCATCGATCACGAAAGTGACGATGTCGGTGGTGGCGTCGGTGCTGCGTTCGAGCGGTGAATCCGGCAGATCTTGAGCGATGCCGCCGAGCATCCATTCGAGAATGGCCGAACGGCGCACCGGATCGAGGTGCGGGCTCGCCGCCAGCCAGCCGAGGGCGGCAATGCCGCTGTCGCCCGCGCGCTGACACAGCGCATCGACGCGACGCGCCGGTTCGGGATCGCCCGCCAAAGCCGCAGCCAAACGCGCCGCCGTGGTCAGCACGCTGGCACGTTCAGCGTCGCCCGCTTGGCTGGAATCCACGCGTCCGGCCCGGGTCAGCAGGCGGTCGATGTCGACGGTGCTGGGGCTGCCCGCCAAAATCAGATCGCCGAGCGTTTCCGCCGCGAGAATACGCACTTGGACATTGGGTTGCTCATCGAGCATGTCCCACAACGGCGCAATCGCCGGCGCGCCGATGGTGCGCAGGGCGTGTTGGATCAGATCGTGGGTGCGATCATCGCGATAGCGCACCAAAGTTTCGGCCAGTGGTTCAACCAAAGCGCGGCGATCGTCATCGCCAGCCGCAACGACGGCGACGAGCTGATAATCGAGGATGGCGGCCAAATGATTGCTTGGCGCTTCGCGCAGCAGGCGACGCAGTAAGCGCGCCAGGGTCGTCGAGGTCTGCGCATCGAGGACGCCATCGCGAGCAAGTTCGGCCAGCAGCCAGTACACACTGGTTTCATACGATTTCGCCAAATCCAGACCGCGACCGACCAAACGTTGACCGAGCCCAGAGCGTCCAGCCAATCGTGAAAGCGCCGAGGCCAGCGCCATGCGTTCGACCGGCGCACTTTCCGGACTCAGGAGCAAATCAATACCGCGTTCGATCAGACGATCATCACCCTGCTGATCGGGACCAGCGAGCAGAATGATGATGTGGCGATCGCCTTCCGGACTGCCGCCCAGGGCGCGTTCAAGAATACTGCGCACGCGCTCGGCGTCATGCGTTTGCACCGCGCGTACCAAGTGCACGAGATTGAGCGGGCACGGCAGCAGCAGTTCAAGTAATCGATCAAGGCCGCTATGCCCGGCCAAATGTCCGGCCAGATGCGTGCAGCTATCGACCAGGATCTGATGCGCTTGTCCGCGACCGACCGCAGCCATCAAGGCGACGCAGGCGAGGTCGCGCTGAATTGCCGGCAAGGTCGGCAAGGTCGGTGCCAGCCGCGCGAGGGCGACCAGATCATCGCGCTGCAAGGCACGCACGAGATCGATGATGGTGACGTGGGCACCAGCGCTGACCAGCAGACCGACAGCGCGCTCGCGCACCAACTCGGCGGCATCGGCTAAGAGCAGCGGCATGAGTTCGCCGACGACCTCCAGGGGCGGACTCGCATAGCGCAGCTGTTCCAAGGCCGCCGCGCGGGCTTCATCACCATTGGCCTGCAGCAGACCTTCGACCGGCACGCGGATGGCCGGGGCCAGGGTCGCCACACGCAGGGCAAGGGCACCGCCGGGCCGCACGTCTCCCGGTTCGCTGGTGTCATTTGCGGCTGCCAATAGCGGGTTGCCGACCTCGTCCGCGAGCGCGATGACGCGCCAGCCGGCTTCGGTCTCGGCCCCATCGACCAAAACCACGTCGCTATTCAACTGGTGCTCATCGAGCAGCGCCGTGAAGCGGGCCGGATCGGCGTCCTTCAGCCGCCGATCCAGCAGCAGGATTTTCCCGCGCTCTTGGCCGAGCAGCTCGCTCAAGGCCGCTTCGGTCAGCGCCAGCTGGGCCTGCAACAGGGCGCCTATGCGCAAAAACACCTTCTGGTCCGCCCCGCACAAGCGGGTCAAGGTGGGGGCATCGGAGGCACGGAGACCAGTCAGCATGGGGTAGCATTGCCGGGGACCTTGCGTCCGGAAGTCCGGAAGTCCGGAAGTCCCGCTGGCAGTGCCGGACCAGGAATACGAAGGGTCTCCTGCCGGGACTTCCAGACATCCGGACTTTCGGACTTCCGGACGGTGGCAATGCTGTGCCCATGCCTGACGCCAACGACCAAGTCCTCGACGATGCCTTCGTCAAACTCGAACGCGATCTCAACTACGTGATGGTGTGTTTCCGCGATGTGCTCGCGGATCTGGGCGAGCCGGACTTGGCGCGCCGCGTGCCGTGGACCGGCGAGCCGCTGATGGCCGAGGGCGAGTGGCGTGATCGTGACCTGCAGGTGCTGTCGATCGCCTTCCAGTTGCTCAACATGGTCGAAGAAAATACCTCAGCTCAGGCGCGCCGCTTGCGCGAAGCCCGCCACGGCACCGCCGCCGAAGCCGGTCTGTGGGGCTGGTGGCTGGGCAAACTGCGCAGCGCGGGCGTCAGCGCCGATGACATCGCCCGCATCCTGCCCGAGGTCCAAGTCGAACCGGTGCTGACCGCGCATCCGACCGAAGCCAAGCGGCAGACGGTGCTCGAACAGCATCGCAATTTGTATCTGCTGTTGGTGAAGCGTGAAAACCAGATGTACACCCCGGCGGAGCAAACCGGCATTCGCGCCGACATCATGGCCGCGCTCGAACGCTTGTGGCGCACGGGCGAAATCTTCTTGGCCAAACCCGATGTCGCCGCCGAACGACGCGGTGCCATTCACTATCTGCGCGAAGTATTTCCGCAGGTGGTGCCGCGCCTGGACGCGCGCCTGCGTCAGGCCTGGGTCGACCAGGGTTTTGATGCGGCCCTGATCGATCGTGCTACCCGCCTGCCGCGCCTGACGTTTGGCAACTGGGTCGGCGGCGATCGCGATGGCCACCATTTGGTCACGGCCCAAGTCACGCGCGAAACGTTTGCCGAGCTTCGCCGTACCGCGATTGCGGTGCAAGCCGGCCAATTACGCCAGCTGGCAGCCAAGCTGTCGTTGTCGAACCGCCTGCAACAACCAGCTTTGCCGCTGCTGCAAGGCATCGCCGATTATGTCGAGTTGCTCGGCGAATCCGGGCGCCAAGCGCTGGAGCGCAACCCCGATGAGCCGTGGCGCCAGTTCGTCAATTTGATGATCGCCCGCTTGCCCGATGATGACGGGCTAGGGCGTCCGCCGTCGCCCGGATGTTATCGCCATCCGCGCGAGCTCCTCGATGACGTCAATCGCCTGCGTGAATCGCTGCTGCTGGTCAAAGGTACGCGCATCGTCGAGTCCGACGTGGTCGCCGTCGAACGCTCGATCGAAGTCTTCGGCTTTCATCTCGCCGCCCTGGACATTCGTCAAAACAGCGCCTTCCACGATCGCGCCGTGCAGCAATTGCTGCGCGCGGCCGGGGTCGACAACGACTTCCCCGAATGGAGCGAAGAACGCCGCCGTGAACTCTTGGATCGCGAACTCGAATCGCCGCGACCGTTGGCGCATGAAGCCGTGCACGCGGGCAGCGAATCTGACGCCGTGCTCGACTGCCATCGCGTGGTTGCCAAGCAGCTGCGCGTCTATGGTGCTGATGGCATCGGATCGTTTATTGTTTCGATGACGCGGTCGGTCAGCGATCTGCTGGTCGTGTATCTATTGGCTCGCGAAGCCGGCTTGGTGCGTCCCGGTCCCGATGGGCTGATCTGCGTGGTGCCGGTGGTGCCGCTGTTTGAAACCATCGACGATCTCAACGGTTCGCCGGCGATTTTGCGCGCCTTCCTGCAGCATCCGGTGACGGTGCGCAGTTTGCGCTATCAAGCGCAAGAAAGCGGTCGTGCGCCGGTGGTCCAGGTCATGCTCGGCTACAGCGATTCGTGCAAGGACGGTGGCATCGTCGCCAGTCAGTGGGCGCTGCAGAAAGCCCAAGCCCGCTTGACCGAGGTCGCCCGCGATTGCGGCGTCAAGCTGCGCTTCTTCCACGGTCGCGGCGGCACGGTGTCGCGCGGTGCGGGTCCGACCCATCGCTTCATGGAATCGCAGCCGCACGGCTCGCTCACCGGCAGCCTGCGCGTGACCGAACAAGGCGAAGTGATCGCGCAAAAGTACGCCAACCTGATCACCGCGACCTACAATCTCGAATTGCTCACCGCCTCGACCGTCGGCACCACGGTGCTGCACGCGCGCGGCGAGGCCGATCATCAGGATATGTCACCGATCTTGGATGCCGTCGCTGGCCGGTCGCGGCAGGCGTATGAAGCCTTGCTCAAAGCCGATGGCTTCATGGCCTATTACAGCGAGGCCACCCCCGTTGATGCCTTGGAATGTTCATCGATCGGCTCACGCCCGAGTCGGCGCACCGGTTCG
>CAYQAQ010000269.1:0-4916 GCA_964415495.1 uncultured candidatus Brocadiaceae bacterium
GCCGGTCATACCGAGACGGGGATAATTATGTCGGCGATCCCAGGAGTGTACGTTTCAACCCACCACGCCCACGCTGGTGCGACTCCCGTCTCCCGTCTTTTGGGCCGCCGACGTCAGCGACCGAGCAAAAGCAAATTATCACGATGAACAAAGGCCTTCGGCAACACATAGCCCAGGGTCTTGGCGGCGACGTCGAGGCGTTGGCCGTGGACGGCTTGCAGTTCGTCGGCGGTGAGGTTGGCGAGGCCACGGGCGATTTCTTCGCCGGCGGGGTCGAGAATGGAAATGGTGTCGCCGCGCGCGAAGCGGCCGACGACGGTGGTGACACCGATCGGCAGCAAACTGCGGCCTTGCCGCAGCAGAGCATTGGCGGCACCCGCGTCGACCGTGACCGTGCCCTTGGAGCGCTGCGTCGCCGCCAGCCAGCGACGGCGACCGTCGCCAGTCGCGTTAGCACGGGCATGAATGCGCGTGCCGAGGTCTTCGCCCGCCAACACCCGGGCCACGACGTCGCGCTCCCGCGCCGGGGCGATGACCGTGGTGACGCCGGCAGCCGTAGCTAAGCGAGCGGCTTCGAGCTTGGAGCGCATGCCACCACGACCGAGTTTGCCTCCGGCGCCGGCAGCAGTGAGCACGCTGGCCGGAATGGTGTCAAGCTCACGCAGGCGCACGGCATGGGGATCGGTGCGCGGATCGGCCGAGTAGACGCCATCGATATCGGTCAGCAGCACCAGCAGCTTGGCTCCCAGCTGGGTCGCGAGCAGCGCTGACAGCCGATCATTATCGCCGACGGTCAGCTCTTCGACCGCGACGGTATCATTCTCATTCACCACCGGCACCGCGCCGTAAGCGAAGAGGGCGCGGAAGGTCGCGGTGAGATTGAGGTAGCGCCGCCGATCGGCGAAGTCGCCGTCGGTGAGCAGAACCTGGGCCGCGGTCAGACCTTGGGCCGCGAGGCTGTCCGCCCAGCGATGGGCGAGATCAATCTGGCCAATTGCCGCGAGGGCTTGGCGGTCGGACAGGGCGCTCGGGCGCTCCGTCAGGCCGAGCGTACCCATACCGCTCGCGACCGCGCCGCTGGTAACCACCACCGGGCGCCAACCGGCCGCTACCGCACCGGCGATGGCAACCGCCATGCGGCCAATGAACGCAACATCGATGCGCGTATCAGCGCCGACCAGCGAACTGCTGCCGAACTTGAGCACGACCACAGGGCGGTCGCTCATGGCTGGGAGTCCTCATCATCCATGGCGATCACCTGGCGGCGGGGGACGAAGGCGCGACTGATCAGCAAGCCGATCTCGAACAGGATCTGCATAGGAATGAAGGTGATGATCAGCGTGGTGGCCTCAGCGGTGGGCGTGATGATGGCGGCCAAAATCAGATTGACCATCAGCACAAAGCGGCGGCGCTCAGCAAGCCATTGCGGCGTGACCATGCCAACGCGCACCAGCACCACGACCAGCCAGGGAATGTCGAAGACCAAGCCGATCGCGATGCCGAATTGCAAAAAATCCCCGAAATAACTGATCGCCCGCAGTTCCATATTGCCGACCATGACATCGTTGGCCGTCCACGAGATCAGCCACGCTTGTAGCCACGGCAAACCCCAAAAGTACGCAAAGAGCAGGCCGAGGTAGAAACACGCGATACCGGCGGGCACGAAGAGCAAACCGACGGCGCGTTCTTTGCTCTTGAGGCCGATGGCGACGAACATCCATGCCTGATATATAAAAATCGGAATGGTCACCACCAGCGCGAACACCAGTGCCACCTTCATCGACAGCAACACGGATTCACCAACCCCGAACACCGTCAGCATGCGTTCACCGCGAGCGGGATCGAGACCGACCTTAAGCGCGGTCTCCGGACCGACGATCTCGATAGCGCGCAACAGCGGCTGCACCAAGAAGCGCTTCAGGTGGTTGTCGATCGCAAAGCCGATGATGAACAACAACACGAAGGCGATGATCGGCAGGATCAGACGCCGCCGCAATTCATGCAGATGATCGCCCAACGACATCGGCATGTCGGCGAGGCCGGGCATGAGGGAGCTTAGCATAAACCCCGTCCGGCGTCCGGCGTCCGGCTGCCTGCGTCCGGTCGCGTCGATACCGAACACGCTCGACCGTTGATCGACGAAGAGAAAATACAGCCATCAGCGAACAGCCCATGCGCCCTGACCGATAGACACAGGACGCAGGACGCAGGACGCAAGACGACGCACACTCCGTGCATGATCACACCGCGTGCACGGCTGCAGCCAACACGCCCGCGCGAGCCGCCACCGTCGCGACCAGTTCATTGCGCGTCGGCGCGCCGCGTTGGATCAGGCGCACCAGATGGCTGCCGACGATGACGCCATCGCCGTGCGCAGCGGCCTCGGCGGCTTGCTCGGGCGTGGAGATGCCGAAGCCGATGCATACCGGCGCACTGGAAACGCGCGTGAGCGCGGCAACTTGACGGCCGAGATCCTCGGGCAAGGTCGCGCGCTCGCCCGTGACGCCGAGGCGGCAGACGTAGTACAGGAAACCGCGGCTTTCTTGCGCGAGATAGCGCTTACGCGCCGGCGTCGTGGTCGGCGCGGCGAGACAGACATTGGCCAAACCCGCAGCGCGGAAGACCGCAATGACGGTGTGGTCTTCGTCTGGCGGCAAATCGAGCGGCAGCACGGCGTCGACGCCAGCGGCGACCGCATCAGTCGCGAAGCGTTCCACGCCGTAGGCAAGCACTGGATTGACATAGGTGAACGCGACCAGGGGCACCTGCGTGCGCGCGCGAATGCGACGCACGGCGTCGAGTACGCCCCGTAAGGACGTGCCGCCAGCTAGGGCCCGCTCGCACGCAGCCTGAATCGCCACGCCGTCCGCTATCGGATCGCTATAGGGAATGCCCAGCTCTATGACGTCGACGCCTTGCTCGGCCATGGCGCACACGAGCTCGACCGTGGTATCAAGATCAGGATCGCCGGCGCAGAGATAGGCGATAAAGGCTTTCTTCCCATCGGCTCGCAGCTGGCTGAAGACCGTGGCCAGGCGGTTGGGAGATGAGTCCGGAAGTCCGGAAGTCCGGGAGTCCGGGAGTCCTTTGGGACGGGATTGCACGTTCATGGCGCGTGACGTTGCGGCAGCAACCGTCGTTACCGGAGCTGATCTCCGCACGGGGGACTTCCGGACTTTCGCCAGAGACTTCCGGACTTTGGCGGTCATAAAGAAACCCCTTCACAGCGCGCGATTTCCGCGACGTCTTTGTCGCCACGACCGCTGACATTGACGATAAGAATCGCCTTCTTCGGTACGTCAGCGCAGATGCGCTCGAGCGCGCCGATAGCATGCGCCGATTCCAACGCGGGGATGATGCCTTCGTTTTCGGCCAGCATGTGCACGCCTTGCAGCGCTTCGTCGTCGCTACAGCGCAGATATTCCGCGCGACCGAGATCACGCAGCCAGGCATGCTCGGGACCGATGGAGGCGTAGTCCAGACCAGCGCTGATCGAATGCGTGCCCATGACTTGGCCGTCGGCGTTTTGCAGCACGTAGCTCGCCATGCCTTGGAACACACCAAAGCTGCCGCCATCGAAGCGGGCGGCATGCGTGCCGAGTTCGGTGCCGGTGCCACCCGCTTCGACGCCGATCAAACGGACGCCACGATCAGCGATGAAGGGATGGAACATGCCGATGCTGTTCGAGCCGCCGCCGACGCAGGCGATGCAGGCGTGGGGCAGGCGACCTTCGGCGCGCTGGATCTGCGCCCGCGCCTCGCGGCCGATGACGCTTTGGAAATCGCGCACCATCACCGGGTACGGATGTGGGCCCAGGGCCGAACCGATGATGTAGTGGGTGGTCTCGACCGAGGCGACCCAATCGCGCAGCGCCTCGTTAACGGCATCCTTGAGCGTCTTGGTGCCTGAGGCCACGCCAATGACCTCGGTGCCGAGCAGGCGCATACGGAACACATTCGGTGCCTGGCGGCGCATGTCCTCGACGCCCATGTAGACGGTGCACTTGAGCCCGAGCAGGGCGCAGGCGGTCGCCGTGGCAACGCCATGCTGCCCGGCACCGGTCTCGGCGATGATGCGGTGCTTGCCGAGTTTCTGCGCGAGCAGGGCCTGGCCGATGGCATTGTTGATCTTATGTGCGCCGGTGTGGCAGAGATCCTCGCGCTTGAGCCAGATCCGCCGACCGAATCGCGACGACAACCGCGCCGCAAAGGTCAGCGGCGTCGGTCGACCCACGAAGTCGCGCAGCAGGTCTTTGAACCGCGTCTGAAAGGCGCGGTCCTTCTTCAGCGCGCGATAGGCCGTCGCAACCTGATCCAGCGCCGGGACCAAGGTCTCGGGCACATAGCGCCCGCCATAAGGCCCAAAACGCCCGCTTTTATCCGGCTGAGTCGCCTTCATCACCGTCCGCGTGCGCGCCATCGCCGTCCCCATTGGTGGGCCGCTAGGCTAGGCTCCCCGCCACGCCTGACCAGTGGCGGTTGGGGGATGGTTTCGGCCAAAGTTTTTGGGGGCCCGGAACGGTCAACCAGGTCGTGGCGTTGTACCGCCTGCGTCGCTCGTCGCTCGTCGCTCGTCGCTCGCTTCTCGTCGAATCGCTCCGCTTACCTGTGCGGGCGCACGATAGGAAGTGACTCATCCCGCAATGGCGTCGCTCCCTGGGACCGCGGTCCACTGGGCCGCATGCCTTCGATGCGGGCCAGTGGCCCGCGGTCCCAAGGAGTGACGGAATGAGCGATAAAACCTTATCTATAAAGGCAAAAACGCCGATGTCCTTAGCGCAATGGCATTGGTCACTCGTCGCTCGTCGCTCGCTTCTCGTCGAATCGCTCCGCATCACCGTGCGGACACTTTCGGTGACACGGCTCTTCCGTTGAAGGACCCCTGGGGCGGCTCCTGGTTCTGCCCACCGTACCCG
>CAYQAQ010000270.1:0-4908 GCA_964415495.1 uncultured candidatus Brocadiaceae bacterium
ATGATGGCCGAAGCCTCATAGACTTCGATGTCGCGGGGCAGAGTGACCGTGGTGCCGGTTTTGGCCACCAGCAACTGCAAGAAACGTCTTTCGATATTCGCGCCGCTATCGAGGGCGCCATAGCCTTTGCCGCTCAGGAATTCACCCGCATTGAGAAAGCGGATCGAATAGACGTCACTGACGTCCGGTAAGTTCTCGGCCCAGGTGCACGCTTGCGCCAACTGCGCGTTCAGACGCTGTTCGGCCTCGTTGCGTAACTTTGCATGCTCCGTGGCCAGAGTGCTGCCCATGCGCGCCCGCAAGTCCTGATCGATGGCGATGCCCACCTGGGCCGTCATGCGCGCGAGTTCGATTCCTGCATGGCGCGTGATGTTGAACAGGAAGCGATTGCTGGTGACGGCCAGGGTGATGCCGAGCACCACCAGCACCACCACGGTCACGCCGGCAAGGACCAGCATGAACTTGGTGCGCAGACCCATGCCTTTGGTGGCGGCTTGGCCGCGGCGGGGGCGGCCACCACCATCCATCGATTGGGTGCGTTCGGGCCACGCCGTTCGTTGCGTAGGCAAAGGGTTGGAGCCGCTCGCACCTCGGGTCTGCCCGGACTGGACCGGAGTCCGACTCTGGCTCCGCATCCGCCCACTGCCACCTGGTCCGCTCTTCGCCATGGGGGGCTCCTTACGCCAGGATCGCGGTGGTCAGGGCCCCAGCAAGCAGGCCAGCAGCGCAATCGTCTGCCATTATTCCGGCAGTTCCGCCTGCTGACTCCAGCGCGCCGATCGGACCGGGTTTGGCGATATCGAACACACGGAACAGGATGCCCGCGACGAGGACAGCGGTCAATGGTTCGGCGAGCACAACCGCCGGTAAAACGACCACAGCGATCCACACGCCGGCGACTTCGTCGATCACCACCTCGCTGGGGTCGCCGCGGCGGAACCAGCGCACCGCGTGGGGCACAGCCCACACCGATACGATCAGCACCAGGGCCAGGCCTGCCAGCAAGAGCCAGCGACCCCAAACCGGCGCAAACCACAGCACGATCAGCGCGATCAGCATGGCGACGACGCTGCCCCAGGTGCCAGGAGCAGGACGCAGCATGCCGGCACCGCCGACGGTGGCGATGGCCAGAGCCAGACGCGGCGGCCGGCTCGAGTGGCCCGGCACGCAGGCCTCAGGCATCGACATCAATCTCGCCAAAACGGTTTTCGACCAGAGCGACGAGCGCATCGACGGCCGCGGTCGCGTCGTCGCCTTCGGCCGAAATCTGCAGTTCACTGCCGCATTCGGCCGCCAGCATCAGCAATTCGAGCACGGATTTGGCGTCGATGATCAGGCCATCTTTGGCGATGTGCACGGACGCCGCGAAGCGACCCGCTGTCGTTGCGATCTGGGTCGACGGACGGGCATGCAATCCCATCTTGTTCGTGAGCGTCGTCCGGGCCTCAGCCTTGGCCATGAAATCCTCGTACAACGTTGTGCAGCATGCGGCTGCGATACGGCTACGAGCCAGCCGCAACGGTTCTCAAGGATAGGGTCCAGGGCGATGCCACACAAGGGCAGAGTTGTCGCCTCGCGGCTGGGGACTCACTCTCCGCGCTTACTCTCCGCGGTAGAGGCGCTCGGCAAGGCGGTCATCCAGCTCCGGAATCCCACGCACCAGGTCAGCCGTGGTGTCGATCGAGTACTCAACCCGGCGGAAATAGACCGCATCGCCGCTGTAGAGCGTGTAGCAGGAGCGCGGATCGCGATCGCGCGGCTGACCGACCGAGCCCACGTTGATCAGATAGCGCTGGCCATCAGCGACATCGAAGCCATCGGCCAGCTCATGCGCGGGCAGGAAACAGCGATCTTCGGTAAACACGCCCGGGCGATGGGTATGGCCGACAAAGCACAGACGACGGAAAGCGGTGAATATCTCGTCCATTTTGGCCGGATCGGCGCCGTCCCACAGGTCGCTTTCGAGCACGTATTCCATCACTGGATCGCGCGGCGAGCCATGAACCAGCAGCACGTCGTCGAATTCGTGGCGGATCGGCAGGCTTTCCATCAACGACCACAGCGCCTTGCGCTGCGAGGGCCCGCCCGAGGTCTGCAGCACCTGTCGCGTCCAATCGACCGCCTGCCGCGCCGCCGGGTGAAAGCCATAAGCCCCGTATAACACAGCGTGTTCGTGATTGCCGAGCAACACCAGCTTGCAGCGCTTGGCGATGAGATCGAGGCACTCCACCGGTTGCGGGCCATAGCCGATCACATCGCCCAGGCAGTAGATGCGCTCCACCTTGCCCAGGCTGTCGATGTCAGCCAACACCGCTTCGACGGCGGCAAGGTTGGCATGGAGGTCGGAAATAAAGGCGATCACAGCGGGCTCTCTGTTCCATGGTACCCCACCCGTGCCAAGAGGGCAATCACTGCGGCCACGAACCTTGGCCGTCTTGGTCATCGATGCGCTCCGCACCGCCATCCACCGGGCGACCAGGCACCACGTAGCCGCCATCGGCCCAGCGGCCCAGATCCAGCGTCCGGCACCGTGCGCTGCAAAACGGAAAAGCGGGGGGCAGCGGGGCGGTGACCGCAACCGACTTGGCGCACATAGGACAGGCCAACTCCGTCATTCCGCGCAGCGTCGGCGCTGAGGCGACAGCGGCAATGGGCTTTCACCTGCACCCACCGTCGGTCCGGTCTTCCTTGACACCCCCGCGCGCGGTGGGTCGACTGCGCCGATGACGCGGTGGGCTGCTCTTGTGCTTGCGACGGCGGCGCTGTCCGCGACCGACCTCAGGACTAGTGTCGATCGCCTGCTGGCCACGGTGCCATCAGGCGGCCAAGTGTCGGTGCTGGTCTATGAGCCCGCCACCCGCGCCATGCACTACCGGCGTCATGGCGAGCTTCAATTGACGCCGGCTTCGGTTGCCAAGCTGATCGTTTCCGCCGCAGCCTTGCTTGAACTCGGACCCGATTGGCATTTTCGTACGCGCTTGGTTGCGCTCGGTCCGCAGCGTGGCGATGCCATTCCCGGTCTGGGCATCGATGCCAGCGGTGATCCCTGCCTTGATGAGCACTTCAGCGCTGGCGATCCCGAACGCTTTTTTCGCGAATGGGCGACCCGCCTGAAAACGCTGGGCATTCGCCGCATCACCGGCGATGTCGTCGTCGACCGCTCGCGCTTCAACGGCCCAGCCAAGCCGCCGACGTGGCCGCAGGATCACCGCAACCAGCAAAGCTGGTACAGCGCCCCCGCCAGCGCCTTCGCCTGGAATGACAACTGCATCCGCTTGCGCGTCATTCCCACCGACCAAGGCCAACCCGCTCGCATCGAGGTGATGCCGGTTTCCGCACGCGTGCGCATCATCAATCGCACCATGACCGCCGCCAAGGCTAATAACAACATTATCGCCAATCGCGAACGTCATGGCAACTCGGTTACCGTCAGTGGCACCTATTCGCAGCGCACCGGCTGGCTTGATCTCGCCTTGCATGACGATGCGGATCTCGCTGCCGCTGATCACTTGGTGCATGTCTTCGCCCGTCAAGGCATCACGGTCACTGGTTCGGTCGTGGTCGGAACGGTTCCGCACGACGCGCGTGAGCTGGTCGTGCAAGAGCACACCCTCGGCCAGACCATCGACATTTTCAATCAACGCAGCTTGAATCTCTACGGCGAACAGATTCTCCGTGTGCTCGGCTGGCAACGCTATCGCGAGGGCTCGATCAGCGCCGGTACCCGCGCCGTGCAGACTATCCTGCGCGAACACTTGGGCGAAAATCTCGCCGGCTACACCTTGGTCGATGGCTGCGGCCTGAGCTACGGCAATCAGGCCTGCGCGGATGTGCTTGCGCGCCTGTTGGTGTACATGAACGCCCATCCCCTCGGCGATCGCTATCGCGCCAGTCTGCGCACCATGAACCACGGCACGG
This sequence comes from uncultured candidatus Brocadiaceae bacterium, assembly GCA_964415495.1. GTDB lineage: Bacteria > Planctomycetota > UBA11346 > UBA11346 > UBA11346 > CAYQAQ01. The sequence continues at coordinate 3,919 of CAYQAQ010000270.1, forward strand.
TCAAAGGCCAGGTGAAGACCGGTCTCCTCGCGATTGCGCGCGGACTCGCTGGTTATCTCGATCATCCCGATGGCCGCCGCGTGTGCTTCGTCATTCTCATCAATCGCGGCAGCGCCAAAGACGGCGGCTGGATGCCGGGTCTGCGCGAACGTTTGTTCGCAGCGATTGCGGAAGGGATGTGATGGTTCGTCCTGAGTCCCGAGTGGCGCATGGGGCCCTCGCACTGTGCATGGGTACGATAGCCGCCAGCGAGTGGCGGGCGGATGCGACGCTGTTCAGCGACCGCTATTCGTCGGATCGCACGCCCGAGCAGCAACTCGATCTGAGCTTGGGCCGCAAGCTCCCCAGTCGCTGGACGCCGGTCGGCGCCCTCAGCTATCAACACCGCTACGAACAGATCGACGTGCGCGGCGAAGCCTGGCTGTACACGCCGGGCTTCGGACCGGTCTACGGCTGGATCATGGGCGGTGCCACGCACGACGCCGATTTTCTCGCGCGACATCTTGCCGAGTCCGGCCTCGAAGGCGAATTCGCCACCGGCACCGGCACCGTGCTGCGCGCGCGCTGGCTCGACCACGGCAATGAAACCATCTGGATGCTGTGGGCCGTGGCGCGCCAGCAATTGGGCCCGCTCCAGGTCGAAGCGGGTCGCGTGTGGTCGCTGAGCTCGACCGAACCCAGCGTCGGCACCTGGCAGGCAGCGGTGCGCCCACCGGCGATCGGCCCCCTGCGCCTACGCGCCTACGCCAGCACCGGCGAAGAGAACAACCCGCCACTGCCCATCGGCGAGGTCCTCGTTCTCGGCCTGCAAGGCTGGTGGCGGCTCTCGCCAACGACGACGCTGCGCGGCGAACTGAGCTGGGAAGATCGCGAGGACCTGTACAAGCGCGTGGGCTTTGGGTTGGGTGGGACGTGGCGGTTTTGAATCCCAAGTCCTAGTGTCCTGACACAGAAATCCTTATCATAATGCGCAGCCCCCGTCTGCCAGAT
>CAYQAQ010000271.1:0-4902 GCA_964415495.1 uncultured candidatus Brocadiaceae bacterium
AGGCGCCCAAGTGCGGCCAGGAAGGGCACTTCGCCGTCGCGCTCCAAGGTCAGCAGCGCCAACAGCAGGCCGCGTTCACCGGTGGCGGCGTGGCCCGGGGCATTCGCTTCGGCGAGCGCTTCTTCGGTGCGACCGAGCAGGGCCAGCGCTTCAGCGACCAGCGTGGTGGCTTCTTCGGACGCTGCTGCCTGGCGACACGACTGGGCGAGGGCGAGTGCCTCTTCGAGGCGACGCAGTGCCAGCAGCACACGCACACGCAGCAAACGAGCCGTTTGGCGATCGTTGCCATCGCCGAGACGGTCGCAGGTGGCCAGGGCCAAGCGCGGATCACCACTGGCCAAGGCGAGTTGCGCGAGGAGATGGAGGCCATCGCTACTCAACGTATCGCGCTCCGGCCGCAACACGGCCAAGGCGGCTTCGGGGTCGTCATAGCGGGCGAGCGCCACCGCGCGTTCACGCAGCAAGCGTTCGCGTAATTCGCCGCGCAGATGGGTGCCAAGCTGGGCCGCTTGGGCATCGGCATCTGGACGCCGGACACGCAGGGCGAAGGCCGCTTCTTCAACGGCTGCGGCAGCATCATCAGCGCCCGCATCATCGCGGATGCGCCGCCAGCAGGTGGCAGCGTCATCGTGCCGGCCGGCGCGCTCATAGAGGCCGGCTAACTGGCGCAGCAACAGGCCACTCTCGCCAGTGTCTTCGTTGTCGCTGGCATGGAGCCGGCGGTCGAGGTGTTCCAGGTGATCGATAGCGATGGTCAATGCGCCGCGACGTTCGGCCAAGACAGCGGCGAGAATGCGCGCCGGCACGCAATCGTTGTCGAGGGCGACGGCACGATCAGCAGCGGTGGCGGAATCCTCGGCGCGACCCAGGGCGAGATCGACTTCAGCGAGCAACAGCCACGCCTTGGCGCGACGTTCATCGTCTTCGCCGTCACTGGCGGCGAGCACGTGATGCGCAGCGCGATGCGCGAGCGCGGTTTCGCCTGCTTGCGCCAAGACCTGCGCAGCATCGCGCCACGGCAGATTCGCGCCCGATTCGACCAGGGCCGCCAACGGCGCGACCAACTCGGGGCGATCCAAGGTCACCGCGAGTTTGGCGCGACGAGTGATCAACCGCGGATCATCGGGATAGCTCGCCAGACCGCGTTCGCACCAGCGCAAGGCCTCAACGTTATCGTCGGCGCGCTCGGCGAGGACGGCGGCGAGTTCAAACGCTGGTTGGATCGGCTTATCGCCGCTGACCAGCTCGCGCACCAGGGTGTTGGCGCGCTCGATCTCGTCGTCGCTGAGCAGGATCTGCGCCAGCAAAGCGCGGTATTCCGGACTTTGGTCGAGGGCACAGGCGCGCTCGGCGCACGGTAACGCGGCGTCGAGGCGGCCGGTTTCGGCGAGGATTTCCGCCTTGAGCGCGTGCAATTGCGGCACGTCTTCCGCGCGCTCCAGGGCGCGTTCAACCAGCGGCAACGCGTCGCTGTGTCGACCCAGGCGCCGCAGCGCTTCGGCGCGCAAGCCGAGCAAGGGCGGATTGTCGGCAATATGCGCCAAGCCACCGGCGGCAGCTTGCTCGGCTGCGGCGGGATCGCCCTGCGCCAAATGCAGATCAGCCAGTTCGCGCCAGGCCCACAGATAGTCGCTTTGTTTCTCGACCGCGCGCTCAAGCCACGGTTGCGCGGCTGCGCGGCGACCGCGACAGCGCAGCATAAACGCACGCAGGCCATCATTGACGGCCTCGTCGCCTTCGAGATCGACGGCTTGGCGATAGGCGGCGTCGGCGGCGTCGTGTTCTTCGCGCAGGGCGCGCAGCTCCGCCAGTTCGCGCCACGCCCAGGTATAATCGGGGTCGAGCTCGACCGCTTTTTCCAGATGCGCTAGGGTTTCCGGAATGCGTCCTTCGGCCCGCAGCAAGTCAGCGAGGTAGCCGTAGGTCGAGGCTTCGTAGGGGTCCTGGTCGCGCGCACGATCAAGCAGGCGGTGCGCTTCATCGAAGCGGCCGAGAATGCGATGACATTCGGCCAATTCGTGGAGTAACCACGGAGCATCCGGAGCGCCATCGAGCGCATCCTGGTAATGCAGCACCGCGCCCGGCAGATCGCCGGCCCGCCGTGCGAGCTGGCCGAGATGCGCATGCGCCCACGGATAGGTGCGGTCGGCGACCAAGGCGCGTTCGGCTAAAGCGCGCGATTCGGCCCCATCGCGCTCGGCCAGCAGTTGCGCCAATTCGACCAACGCCCACACCGTTTCCGGCTCAGCAGTCAAAATCTCGCGATAGAGCTCTTCGGCCCGTTCGCGGTTGCCGTCCTCGGCTTCGAGTTGCGCGAGGTGGCCGCGGCACCAGTGGTCGTCGGGCGCTTGCTTGAGCGCCGCCAAGTAGTGCGCCCGCGCGGAATCGACATCGCCCTGGGCGCGTTCGACTTCGGCGAGTTCCGACAGGGTCCAATGGTGGCCTTCTTCCAGCGCCAGCGATTGACGCAAATGCCGGCGCGCCTCATCCATTTCGCCGATCTGACGCAGACAAGCACCGAGCCGGGCGAGCACGCTGGCGCGCATCTCGTCGTTTTCGATGCGGTCTGAGCGCAGCAAGCGACCCAGCTCATCGCGCGCTTCCAGATAGCGGCCTTGATTGAAATAGAGATCCGCAAGCTGGTCGTCGGGACCGTCGTCGAGAATATCGCTTTCCAGCGCTGCGGTCGAAACCTGCGCATTGGGCAGGTCCTCGCGTCGTTCGAAGAACAAACGGCGGAATCGATGCAGCGGGGCGCTGCGGCGATGGCGCAACGTAATTTCCTCGAGCACCTGCTCAGCTTCGCCAATGCGGCCAGCGCACTCCAGCGCCGAACAATGGCCGAGGCTGGCCCACAGATCGGTGGGCTGGGTCGTGCGCAGATCCTGATACCGACGTGCGGCATCCAGGAAGCGCTTCTGGCGCATCAGCTCTTCGGCCTCGTGCTGGAGGCGCTCGTCGCTGCTGTCATCGAACTCAGCCATATGGTCAACGTACCCCAGTGAGCGGTGACTGTCGATGCGATTCTTTCCCGGCTCGCGCGCGGGCAAGGGCATTCACCCTCACGCCCCTCGGCCGGGCGGTGTGCGTCCCAGCACCGCGAGCACCGCCTTGAGATCCTCCCACGCCGGTTTCTTGCCACTCTCGTTGCGCAACAGGTAACTGGGGTGAAACGTCGGAATAACGGGAATGCCCTGCCATTCTCGACGTTGTCCACGCACCTTGGAAATGCCCGGCGTATCATGGCCGAACAAGGCGCGCAGTGGCACATTGCCGAGCGTGCAAATCACCTGTGGCCGTAACACCGCGAGTTGGGCCATCAAAAACGGATGACACGCCGTGATCTCAGCTGGCTCCGGCGTGCGATTGCCCGGCGGCCGGCACTTGATCGCATTGACGATGAAGACTTCGTCGCGCGTGCAGCCCATGGCGCGGATCATCTTGTCGAGTAACTGCCCTGCCACGCCGACGAAGGGACGACCCGAAGCGTCCTCTTCCGCCTCAGGCCATTCGCCCACGAATACGATCGCTGGTGTTGCGTTGCCTTCACCCGGCACGGTCCGTGTGCGCGTGGCGCACAACCCGCAGCGCCGGCAATCCGCGATCGCGGTTGCAATGCTGGCGAGGGCGACGGCGGGCGGTTGATCGATGAGTTCAGCGGGCGCGGTCCAGGGGTCGGTAGCTGCGGAAGAACTATTGTTATCAGAAGGTGGGGAGACGGGTGGGGAAAGACGGGAGACGGGAGACGGGAGACGGGAGTTCTGGCGGTCGATCGTGGGGCCAGGCGCAGGTATTGCCGGTCTTGCGGAATCAGGCGGAGCGGACGCTGGCGCGCCTCCCGTCTCCCGTTCCCCGTCTCCCGTCTTGGCGAGCGGCTCCGCCGCCGGCAACCACTCCACGCCCGAGGCGCGCTCCAGCTCAATGAGCTGACGCAGGTTGGTGCGGACATCGTCAAGCTCACCCATGCTGGGCATTGCAGTCGTTGTGTCGCCGGGGTCAATGGCGGTATGCCCACCGTTGCCATCGTCGGTGCTTCACCCAAGCCCGATCGCATTTCCCATCAGGCCGTCCAGCGCTACCGCAGCGCGGGCTGGACCGTGCTGCCGATTAACCCCGCGGGCGAAGCCGTCGACGGCCTGCCCGCGCTGCGCGCCCTGACCGAGGTCACGGTGCCGGTCGACATCGTGTGCCTCTACGTCAATCCCGGTATCGGCATCGATCTGGTTGACGCCATCGCCGCCTGTCAGCCGCAACTGGTGTGGTTGAACCCCGGTACGGAATCGCCGGAATTGCACGCGGCCTTACAGGCTCGTGGCCTCAAGGTGGTCGCGGCGTGTACCTTGGTGGTGATGGCGCAGGGCGATCCCTTGGCGCGCGGCCTCGCTGCGGCTGAATAAGTTGGGGCTCTACCGGGAATGCAGTGGGTATGAACGCTCGACCCTGTCAGCGTCCGCAGCAGCTTGGTGAGCGCCCTCCCGAGATGATCGCAGCGGTCGTGGATCGGGTGACTGGGATTGAGTTCACCGAGATCGGCCACGATGGTCAATTGGCCCGGCAATTCGTTGGCTGAAGCGCGCGCGAAGGTGAGGTCGCGCGCGCACTACCGATCGTTGCCCGATGATGTGCCTTCGCCGATATTGGTGTACGGACAGGTGTCCGCTCGTCGCGTCTGGTTGACGAGATCATCGAAACCGTGCATGCGTTCAGTTATCTGCGCGATGTCGCGCAGATTCTTGCGTGCCAGCGTGTAGACGAAGAGAGCATGGAAACGTGCCATGGTGAGGCTTCTTGTGGAGCCTGCCGAACCCGTCGCGCGCAGGTGTCCAGGCCGCCGCAGGCGTCGAGCCCCGCGTGGGCAGCCTTGACCGCGAGCACGAGGGGTACGGTGGGCGGAAGAAGGAG
>CAYQAQ010000272.1:0-978 GCA_964415495.1 uncultured candidatus Brocadiaceae bacterium
GGGCCAGGTTGACGGCGCACGAGCAGACGGGCGGACGGGGTTGACGAGTGACGTTCCAGTGTGACCGTGGTGACACCACGCGGCCGACTCGCCCGTTCGGTGTCACGCAGGGTTCAGTGCAGTGCTTCTGCAGTGCCAGCGCAGTGACACCGGGACGGATCCGATGTCGAAATCGCGCCTGCGAAGGCAGGTATCCGCGTGGAGGAACAGGGTCGGTCTGTCGATCCTGAAGCACTCTTTCGTTCACTCGGAGAACACCATGAACCTGATCGTGAGGGCGGTGGATGTCGGTTCCGGCAACACCAAGTTCGTCATCGGCGCGGCGGACAGCGAGATCCGCTGCGCGAGCTTTCCGTCGCTGGCCTACCCGTCCAGCAATGGGCAACCACTCTGGCCCGGCGGGGATGGGGCCAAAACCATGTTCATCCCGGTCGGGTCGCTCTTCTATGAAGTCGGCCCCGAGGTGCGGCTGGCGGCTGACACCTTCCGTGCCACGCAGCTGCACGACGACTACATCGAATCGCCGGAGTACATGGCGCTGCTGCGAGGCGCGTTGCGCTCGATGCGGCAGAGCCAGATCGACCTGCTGGTCGTCGGCCTTCCGGTGGCGCTGTTCGCGGTGAAGAAGGCCGCCCTGGAGCGGGTCATGACGGGGGAGCACGATGTCGGTGGCGGCAAAAAATCGCCGTGGTCCGTACGCTGGCGGTCGCCCAGCCGCAGGGCGCGCTGGCCTACTACGCGCACGCCCACGGCAAGCTGGGGGAGATCGCCAAGGAGCGCAGCCTGATCATCGATCCAGGCGCGCGAACCTTCGACTGGCTGGTCGCCCAGGGCATGCGCCTGGTGCAGAAACAGAGCCACTCGGTGAATCGCGGCGTCGCCGACGTGCTGAAACTGCTCGCTGCCGAGATCACCAAGGACATCGGCACGCCTTTCCGCGATCTCGACGCCATCGACATGGCGCTGCGGACGGGGAAG
>CAYQAQ010000272.1:988-4898 GCA_964415495.1 uncultured candidatus Brocadiaceae bacterium
GGGAAGGCGCCCGTCATCTTCCAGAAGCCCTACGACCTCAAGCGACTGCTGCCGTTGGCCGAGAGCGTGACGGAGCAGGCCGTGTCGAGCATGAAGGAGTGGATCGAGTCGCCGCACAGCCTGCAGAACATCATCCTCGTGGGCGGCGGCGCCTTCCTGTTCCGGAAGGCCGTGAAGTCGGCGTTTCCGCGCCACCGGATCCTCGAGATCAAGGAGCCGGTGTTCGCCAACGTGCGGGGGTTCCAACTGGCCGGCATGACCTACGCGCGCACCGTGCTGATGGCCGAGCGCGAGCTGTCGACCGCGCCCGAACGCACTGCGGGAGATGCCGCATGACCGCCCACAACAAGACCTCGGAGCCGGCCCACATCCGGCTCGTGTTCCAGCTCGAGCGGGCGGAGCTGCCTCGTCTGTATGACGAGCTCGCACGGTTCCACAAGGGCGTGAAGCGCGTCGGCAGGCTGCGCACGCTGGCCCACGAGGGACTGCTGGTCCAGCAGGGTGTCCTGAAGCTCCCTGGGCAGGCATCCAGCGATGCGCCCGGCTCGATCGGCTTTGACGGCGATGCGGACGGCGTCACCAACGGCCTCTTCGAGCCCGCCGTCGATGACCAGGGTGGGCCATGAAGCGCCGCATCACGCGCGGCCGGGGCCGCACCGTTGTGCGGGCTTCCGATCTGGCGCAGATGGGCAGGTGCGAGCGCCTGGTGGTTCTCGAATCCATGCATGGCGCGCAGAGGGGCGCTGCCCTGGAAGAGGCGCGCCAGAGAGGTATCGCCGCCCACGCGCGCTTCGAGATGGAGGGCCGACGAGCGGCTGCGGCGGGCGGCAGATCGGCGCGACGCCCGGGCGAGAGGTGCTTCATCGCGACACTGGTCTTCGGGGACGCATGGCAGACCGATGCCCTGCGCGACTTCAGGGACGCGGTCCTGCGCCCGCGGCCTTGGGGCCGGCGTCTGGTGGCGGGCTACTACCGCAACGGCCCCCGCATCTGCGGCGTGCTTCGGGGAAGCCCGACCTTGCTGCGGATGACGAGGTGCATCCTGGGTTGGGCAGCGCATGGCTGGCATCGATGGTCGGCCAGGAGTCGGCCGTGATGTTCGAATCGATGTGGCCTTGGGTGCTGGGGCTGGCTGTCGCATCTGCCGTCCTGGGGCGGCTCCTGTGGCAACGTCACGCGCGCATGGCGGAGTGGTGTCAGCGACCGGCTGCCCTGCGTGATGCTCAACTTCTGAGCGTGGAGTCGGAGTACAGGTCGAAGGGGCCGCGGCCCATCGTGGCCAGGGTGGACAGGGCGTACCGTCTGCCGAGCGGCCCAGTCGTGCTGGTGGAGCTGAAGACACGGTCGACTGCGGTGGTGCTGCCGTCGGATGTGATCCAGCTCTCGGCGCAACGCGTCGCGCTGGAGGATGAGCTGGGACTACCGGTGTCGGACGAGGCTTTCGTGCTCATCCCTGCCCGAGACCCTGCGCCACCGGCTGTGCGATCGGTCCAGCTGACGTCGCGCGCGGTGGTCGACGCTCTCGTGCAGCGGCGTCGGCGACTGATGGATGGCGTCGAACTTCCGCACTGGCCCGAGAGCGAACACGTTTGTCGCGGTTGTGGGCAAAGAGCAGCCTGCCTCGCCGCTGGCGAGCGACTGGTGGAGGCAGTCCGAAGGCGCTAGAAGTTCCAGAGAGCGCTTCGGCTGCTTCAGCCACCATCGTCGATGTCGCCGCAGCAGGCGAGGCGGGCCGCAGATCAACGGCCGGTGCAATGGACAGCGTCCAGCTGGTCCGTGCGGCGCCTCAAAAGTGGTCTGCAAGACGAAGCCTGGCGGATTTCGCTGCACTCGCCGAGACGGCTACGCTGCTGCGCGAGCATGGGTTCGGGCGCGATGTGGTCGAGCTGCTGCTGGCCCAAAGCGAGATGAACGCCACGGTGGCTGCCTACAGCCACATGGAGCTGGCGGCCGATCGGAAGAGAGCACTGCAGTACCTGGCCGACCGCGTCGAGGCGCTTCCCGCGGGCATGAGCGTGATCCCGTTGCGCGCAGCCTGAGCGGGCGCGCCTAGATCCCGACAGTTCGCGGCATCTCAGTCGGCCCGATCCAGCTTGTCGAGCAGTGCCAGTGCGCGCTTGGGGTTGCCGCGAGCCGCACGCGTTTCGAAGCGCACACGGGCGTCGTAGTTGGCCAGCGCCACCGTGGCCAACTCGTCCATCAGCTTGTTGATGCTGATCGAGTTCGACTTCGCGAGCGCCTTCAGGCGCTCGTGCTTGTCGTCGGGCAGGCGAATCGTCAAGGTGGACATGGAAAGGCCTCCAGGCATTGCTCGGGTGTCAACACCCGCAGCATCGGGAACTTCAGTTCGCCGCGTGCAACATCCCGCAGATTGCGCGTCACGATGGCATTGGCCTGCGCGGCCACCGCCAACTCGATCAGGTGGTTATCGGCTTCATCGGGCAGATTCGGCCGCCAGGCGTAGAACACTTCGACCCAGCGACAGCGACTCATCAGACCATCGAACACTTCGCCCCGTTCCTTGCTCGACAGCACGGAGTCGGCGAACAGCTCCGAGCGACCCAGAACGTCTTCGTACTCGGCCAGCAACGCCGGCCCCAGGACGGGCTGGTACTGACCCCGCAGGCATGCACGGAGCACGGCGCGCCCGGTGCCGCCCCCGCGCAAGAGCGCGGCGACCAGAACATTGGTGTCCAGTACTACCGTGGTCATACGCGATGATAGCACCTGTGCTGTCATCATGTGGAGGACGCGAGTCGGCGTCTTTCGCGGTGCGCGACCGCGGCTTGCAAGTGCCGGCGAAGAAAGTTGAAACGGAGAGTGGCGAGCTCGAGTCGTCCTGAGACGGTGCAGGCGCACCCGAGACACTGCGGGCCAACGCATGGCTGCGTGGTCAACTTTGACAGGGGCTTCCGCACCTCGATCGGCGGCGGCACGATGGGTTCATGCGCCTGCCGTGGAACAAGCCCAAAGGAGTTCAGCTCGATCTGCTCGACGTAGAGCCAGGGGCAACGGAGTCGCGCCAAACGGCAGCGGCTGCGCCTATCGTCGACGTATCGAGCCGCGACGCGTCGACGATCTCACCCCCGGCGGCCAAGCCCAGCCAGAACGACGGCAGTCCGCTGCTCTTGGCCGTGTCGCTGAAGTCCTTCTCCAGCAGATGGGCTGGGCGGCCGGTCCGCTCCCGGCCCAACTCCAGAACTTCGGCCCGGTCCACGGCGGTGGGGGAGAGGTAGGACTCAGCCACGTATTGCTTCTTCGCCGATCGCTCTGGCCATCCATGAGGGCAGGCAGGCACGGCCCGACGTCAGAGTCTGCCATTCCGTGGACGGCAGTGTTCGCCGCAAGGCGGCCAGCGATTCGCGCACATGCGACGGCCCCATCCAGGCCAGCGCTCGCACGGCCGCGCCGGCCTGGCCGCCCCCCAGCGCCAGCATCCAGCGGGGAGCGTGCTTGACCGTCACCTCGTAGCGACCCAGCTTGAGCTTGCGGCTGCGACCCGAGGTCAAATAGACCTCGCGAATAGGCACCTGCTGTGTCAGGCCCAGCGCGTTGGCCGCGTTGGCGCCGTGCTGCGTGACCACCTCGCCGCTTTGCGCGGCCAGGGACTGCACGACCTTCTCGGGAGCCGGCGCGCGCGTTCCGAATCGGCTTGAGACCGGCACGACGTAGATGCCGCGCGCCACCCGAAGCAACTTGCCTTCCTTGGTGAGCCTCGAGAACGCCTGGTCAATGGCGGCTCGGCTTCCAAGGTGCAGGAACTCCTTGGGCGAAGCCAGTCCGCCCTCGGGCAGGGACTGGGCGTGCGACAGGATGGAGCGGGGGAGCGTGCTCATGGCTGGTCTCTAGGGTCAGAAACCTATCGCAGTTTCTGACACTTTGCCGCTGAGGCCGGGATCGAGGAATTGAA
>CAYQAQ010000273.1:0-4892 GCA_964415495.1 uncultured candidatus Brocadiaceae bacterium
CGCTGCTGCTGCTGCACGGCGGCCCAGGTCGCGGTCGCATCGCCTGCGCACGAGCGACAGTCCCAGGCACGCAGAAAAACGCCCTCATAGCGGGTCACAGGGGCGGCAAGCATCGTCGCGCACGATGGGCGCGCCCAACACAGGGCAAGGACTGTCGTGCGGTTCGTCTTGCGCCCGGGAAACGCTGCGCCAATGTCAAAGGAAACCCAGGCACCAGACATGAACGAAGCGAAAAAGACCGTCCTGATGGAGATCACTGCCGACCAACTGGAAACCGGCCTGCGCGGTGTTCCGGTCGGCTACTGCACGACCAGCTCGGTCGATCCCCAGGAAGGCTTGTTCTACATCGGCGTGCCGGTCGAACAGCTGGCGCAGAACGATCCCGAAGACGTGATCTTCTTGCTCGTCTACAAGCACCTGCCGAACGCCGAGGAAAAAGCCGCTTTCGCGGCCGACTTGCGCAAACGTCAAGCGCTCGACTCGCGCGTGATCGATGCCTTGCGCGCGCTGCCGCGCAGCGGTCATCCGATGAAGTGGTTGCTCGCCGGCTTGACCACCCTCGGTATGGTCGGCGCCACCAACGATTGGCGCGAAGATTGCCTCAACGTCATCGCCCGCATTCCGGTGTTGGTCGCCGCGATTTTCCGTATTCGCTCTGGCTGGGGCGAGCCCATCGCCCCGCGCGATGATCTCGGCTACATGGAAAACTTCGTGCACATGCTCGCGGTGCCCGGGCTCGACGCTCAGGCCACCACCGCGCTGGTGCACCTGATGCGCGTCTTTGACGTCGTGCATCTCGATCATGGTGGCGGCAATTTGTCGACGTTCGTCGGCAAAGCGGTGGCCTCGGGTCACGCCGATATGTACGAATCCCTCGTTGCCGCCATGGCCGGCTTGGCCGGTCCGCTGCACGGTCGCGCCAATCAGGAATGCCTCGAATTCATCCAGGACTGCGTGCGCAAGGTGAACGGCAAGGTCGATGCCGACAGCGTGCGGTCGATGCTCAAGCAGAAGCTCGCCAACAAAGAAATCATCTTCGGCTTCGGTCACGCCGTGCTGCGCGTCGAAGACCCGCGCGCCCGCGCGCTGCGCAAAGTCGGCGATGCCTTGTGCCCGAACGACGTGAATTTCCGCATGGTGAAATTGCTCGCTGAAATCGGGCCGGAAGTGCTCAAGACCAATCCCAAGATCAGCAATCCCTATCCCAATGTCGACAGCGCGTCGGGATCCCTGCTGATGCACTGCGGTCTGACCGATCCCGAATATTATACGGTCTTGTTCGGCCTCAGCCGCTGCGTCGGCATTGCGGCCCAGATCGTCTACGAACGCGTCGAGGCGCGCGGCGGCAAGGGCACGCCGATCATCCGGCCGAAGTATCTCTATTCACCCACCGGAACGGCCTCGGGGCCGGCGACTGCGGCTTCGGTAGGGTAGGAGAGAGCGGCGAGGGCGAGTGGCGAGGGTCCTTAGGGGATCTTCTTTTCGTGCCGCGGCATGAGGTTTTGAGAAATTCCAGTTTTGCGCACGACGCCCCTGGCCAACCCTGGGGCCCTCGCCGCTCGCTGCTCGCCACTTGGCCGAAGCGCTACCGCTTCGGGCGATACGTCGAGGTAGTCGGCCGAAACGAGGCCGTGCCACCCTTCTCGTGCTTGCCCGTGCTGCCACGCGTGATGCGGTCCGAGCCGTGCTCAATGGTCGAGCGGTCGATGACATAGGCGTCGAAGCTGTCGGCGATTTCCTTCAACCGGTATTCATGCTCGTCCAGGGCCTGGACGTAGAGATAGACGAAGTAGCCATCCTTGGACTGCTGCAGCTCGGCCTTGACCATGCACTCGTCGTCGGCGTAGCGAAAGGTGTAGGTGCCCACTTTTTCAAAGCCCAAAGCGGCAAAACTGGTGCCAAAATGGTCCAATTTTTCGGCGAAATCGACGATCTCATCGGGGTCACAAGACAAAGCAAATTTTCGGACCGAGGTCGTGGCCATAGGGTGTTATCGTACGCAGGGCGCTTTGGGGAGGCAATACATAGCGATCGGGCGTTGCACAGTCAAGCCAAGTGGTGCAAGTGCAGCAGCATGTGGCTACTCGGTCGCCCAGCTCGCCATGAGTTCTCGTTGCATCCCCAGCACCCAGCGCGACTTATCCGATCCGGCTGCGATGCGCCCACAGCCCCAGGGCTGGGTTGGAAATGTAGAATAGCCGCCGGCCATCGACCGTCTGCCAGCCGTCCTTCAGCACCGCGGGATCATAGCGGCGCTGCAGGGTCGCCAAGTCCGCCCATTCGTAGCCAACCCCTTCAATCTCGGCCCGGCTGAGGTGGCCCGGGCAATAGGTGACCTTAAAGCGCCCTTCGCTGGAGCCGTGCACCAGATGCGCGGCCGCAGAAAGGCTGCCGGCCAAGTCTGGGTTGTCGCGCACGAAGCCCATGATCTCCGGCGTGGTGCGATAGCCGTATTTGCGAATCATGGCGTCGATGCCGGCGTCCTCGCCAAAACCTGTGAGGCCCGGCGCGAGGATGATCAATTCCCCGCCGGTCTTGATCGCCATGCGCGTGCGGTAAATCGCCTTGTTTCCAAGCCACGTGGTGTGGAATTCTTCCGGGTCGAGATAGACGACCACGGTTTCGGGTTCTTCATCCAGCACGGTGAAGTTGACCTGCACCGACAACGCCGCCGCTTGTTCAAAGCACTCGACACCCGATCCGACAAACAGTCCGCGCGTCACCAGGCCGGCATGATCACCGACCTCGCCCGGTTTGGCCGGGGCAACCACGGTGAGTACAAAGACAATGTCGAGATGACCGCAGAAGCGCAGCAGCGCTTCATTGAGGATGCGCCGCACTGGCGTATCCGCGCGGCCCATCATGCGTTCCATGCCGTAGCACGCGCCGATGAAATGACTTTCGTCAATACCAGCTTTGCCGCCGCAACCGACAAACAAATTCTTGGTGTGATTAGCCAGGCCGACCACTTCATGCGGCACGACCTGACCGATGGACAAAATTAGATCGTGGCCGCCTTCCCAGATCAGCCGGTTGAGCTGAGCGGGCCACGGCTTGTCGTACAAGCCATCGGTGGCTGCTTTGACATAGCTCGCGGGCAATTCGCCAACGGTGACCACCTCGTTACGCCAGTCGTGCACGCGGAACAGCGACTTCGGAATACCAGCATACATTTTCTCGATCTGCCAATCGGGCATGATCGAAAACGCAACGTGTTATCTGCCCGGCGCGGCTGTTGGCGCGGGTGAAATCCGGTGGCACTGCCAAGACTTTGTTACGCGCACCGATGCGCTGGAAGCAGTCGACCAACATGGCCCGCATTTCCGCATCAGTAATGACGGTGGTGGGCGAGCCGTGGGCGAGGTAGGTGGGCATGTTTTGGAGTGGCGAGTGGCGAGTGGCGAGGGGGGAGTGGCGAAGGATTTAGCTATGCAGCGTTTGTTCGAGGACGGCGAGACGGTGGCGTTCGCGGCGGTAGGCGGCGGCGGGAATGCGCCCGGGGCGGACCTTGCGACCGCCGATGGCGGCGGGGGTGCCGCCGAGACGTTCGAGGGCGAGCACCGCCGCGCCGCGTAGACTGGTTTCCGCTTCGTCGCAGGCCACCAACGTTTGGCCGGTGACATCCGACAAGCGCTGCAAGGCCTGCGTTGAGCGCTGAATACCGCCGCCGACGATGCAGGTCAGGGCGTCGCGCTTGGGCAAGGCTTCGATGATGGTGGCGAGGCGGTGATAGGTGGCCTCGGTGATCGCCTGATACAGGTCAATCGCCGTCGTCGCCTGCGTGATGCCGCCGATGCTGCCGGTGAGATCTTCGCGCCACGTCGGTGCGCGTTCGGCCATCCAGAAGGGCAGCACCGCGACGCCATGCGCAGGCCCCCGTCGTGCGACCAACAGCGATTCGAGCGCATCCTCTTCCGGCAAGCGTAAATGCTCCAAACACCAGGCGCGCAAACCCCCTGCATTCGAAATGGCACCGCCAACCAGGAAGCGTTGCGCATCAATGCGATAACAGAACAGCCCAAACGGCGCGCGCGGCTTACCGCTGCTGCGCACGATGCGCACCGCCCCCGAGGTGCCGAAGTTGATCGCTGCCAAGCCCGGTTTGGTCGCTCCGGCACCAAGATTGTTGGCCGCGCCATCACCAATGGCGGGAATCCAGCGCGCTCCGCGCAGCTCGGGAAAGCGGCAGTGCTCTGCCGGCAAATCGTCGTCGCTGATGCGCGGCAGTGCTGTCAGCCCCACCTTGCACGCGCGCAGCATCGCGGCGTCCCAGGCTTTTGTTGCCGGATCGTAGAGTCCGGTCGCCGTCGCCATGCCATGCGCCGTATGCACCGTGGTTGCGGGCAACCCAAGCAGGTGCGCTGCGAGCCAATCCGTCGGAGCTAGCCAGTGCTTAACCCGCCGAAAGCGCGCCGCATCGGTGCGCGCCAGCCAGCGCAATTTTGCCGGCCAAAAACTGGAGCGCAGCATGCAGCCCGTGCGCGCCTGAATCTCGCGCTCATCGAACCGCCGCCGCAACTGTTCTGCATCCAGGCGGCACCGGCTATCGGCCCAGGTCAACATCGGCGTCACCGGCTTGCCGGCGTCATTGATGCCAATCAAGCTGTGCCAGAAGCACGAGGTCCCCACCGCCGCGATCGGCACATCGCGCAGTGCCGGTTGCGCCTCTCGTGCCGCCAAGGTATCGGCAATGCAGGCCGCCAGTGCCTCTAACACTTCCACGGGATCCAACTCGGCCCGCCCCCCGCGATCGGTGCGCAGCCGATACTGCCGCTGCGCCGTGGTGCCCTCGCACCGCAACGCGCGCCCATCGAACAACGCACTGCGGCATGACGACGTGCCGAGGTCGAGGGCGAGAATGAGCTGCGAGTGGCGAGTGGCGAGCGGCGAGG
>CAYQAQ010000274.1:0-4890 GCA_964415495.1 uncultured candidatus Brocadiaceae bacterium
GGCAGGCTCCATAAGGAGCCTCACCATGGCACGTTTCCATTCCCTCTTCGTTTATGACCTTGCGCGCGAGAATCTGCGCGACGTGGCGCGCATCACGGAACGCATGCACGGTTTCGGTGATCTCGTCAACCAGATGCGGCGCGCGGCAATCTCCGTCGTCAGCAACATCTGCGAAGGCGCTTCATCCGGCAACGATCGGCAATTCGCGCGCTATCTGAACATTGCACGCGCTTCGGCCAACGAATTGCACGGCCAACTGACCATCGTGGCTGATCTTGGTGAACTCGATCCCAACCATCCGATTCATGACCGCTGCGATCATCTCGGGCGGGCGCTCACCAAGCTGCTGCGCACGTTGACTGGATAGGCGGGCCACTCTTTTCAGGGAAGAGCCATTCATGTATGCCACAAAACCAGTGCGCGGTGTGTCTACCCGCTCAAGTCCACCAACCGCAGCCCCGACACGCGCTCGAATGCTTTGCGGTTGTTGCTGACGACACCGCACCCATGGGCCAGGGCCGTTGCGGCGATCAGCAGGTCGCGTTCGCCAATCGGGGCATGGCGCAGCTGCAGGCGCAGGCTCGCGTGCATGGTTGCGGCTGCGTCATCGAAACTCAGCACGGGCATGCCGTTGAGCACGGTCATCCATTTGCCCCGTCGCGTGGCCGGATCGGCCGCGCGCAAAGAAGCATACTCCAATTCGGCCAACACGACGCTCGGCAGGCGCAAGCAGGCGTGCGGCATCGCCAACAGACGCGCCCGGGTGCCGTCGGTGCCGCGCACCGCTTTCGAGATGATGTTCGTATCCAGCGCGAAGAGTTCGCTCACTGCTGTCATTACGGCACGCCGCGCCGCGTGGCTTCGTGGTCATCCAGCGGCGCGATCTCGTCTGGCTCCAGGAGTTTCACCGGCAGCGGCTCGATGTCCGGGAAATCGTCGCCGCCCAGGGCGTCGATCTGCTCCCACAGGCCGACCGGCCAGCCATTGGCATCCCGCGGTATCACGTCGACCGGCTCGATGATGAGGCGACGACCCTCGCGGTGGATCAGGACCCGATCACCGGGCATGCGAAACTGCCTGGGCAAGCGAATGGCTTGGCTGCGACCATTGGCGAACAGCTTGGCCTCGACGGCCTCAGCGTCGGCCACATAGGGCGCGTCCGCCTCTTGGACCCGAATGCGATGCACCATGCGTGTCCCCTGTGGTTCTACCATGAGTATATACCATGGTCTTTGCTGGGGCAACGCGTGCTTCGGCGCGGGGATACGACCGGCATGGGCCATCCTTCATCACGAATGCATGCGGCCCAGTGGGCCGCGGTCCCAGGGAGCGACGCCATTGCGGGATGAGTCAGTTTCCACCGTGCGCCCGCACGGGAATGCGAAGCGATGCAGCGACCGACGCGGGACGATCGACGAACGACGAGCGACAGAGTGTGCGAGGAAAACATCGCGCGCTCGGTGAGCGGCACAGGCGCCCGTGATCCTGAAGTATGAAGATCTGCTGCACCGCGCAACTTGCCAGAGGCGCAAGTTCGGGCGACACTGCGCCACCCGATTGGAACCAACCCATGCCGATGTCTCGCGTCACTAAGCGTCTTGCCCGTTTCGCTACCCCTACGCCCGCCGCCTCGACGGCGCCGGATTTGCCGCCACTGGGCGTCGATGGGCCCGCCCTGCGCAGCGATGTGCAACGCCATCTCGGCATTACCTATGGTCGCGATGAGCATCAAACCAACGACTACTACCGTTACCTCGCCGTCGTCCACACCGTGCGCGACCGCTTGATGGAACGCTGGAAGGCCACGCACGCGGCCTATTACGCGGCGGATTCGCGGCGGGGCTATTACCTGTCGATGGAATTCCTCATGGGCCGGGCGCTGGGCAATGCGGCGCTGAATCTGGAACTGGAGGATTCCCTACGCACCGCCCTGTCCGAGTTGGGCATGACGCTGGAGGAACTGGTCGAGCAGGAAGCTGACGCCGGTCTGGGCAATGGTGGTCTGGGCCGCCTCGCCGCCTGCTTCCTCGATTCGTGTGCGACGCTGCAGCTACCGGTAATGGGTTACGGTCTGCGCTACGAATACGGCATGTTCCGTCAGCGCATTATTCAGGGCTACCAAGTCGAAGAACCCGATCACTGGCTCGCGCACGGTGTGCCGTGGGAGCTGGAGCGGCCCGAATACGCCCAGCGCGTGCACTTTGGCGGCCACAGCGAGTTCTACCAGGATGAACACGGCGTCACCCGCGTGCGCTGGGCTGAAACGCAAGACGTGTTGGCGATTCCGTATGACGTGCCGATTCCTGGCTATCGTAATGGCACGGTGAACACGCTGCGCTTGTGGCGCTCAACTGCGACCGAGGAGTTCAATCTCGACGAGTTCAATCAAGGCGATTACGTCGCCGCGGTCGCATCCAAGCACGGCGCCGAAAACATTTCGCAGGTGCTCTACCCCAACGACAAGAGCGAGAACGGCAAGGAATTGCGTCTGCGCCAGCAGTACTTCCTCGCCTCGGCTTCACTCAAAGACATTCTGCGGCGCTACGTGCGCGTGCACGGCACCGACTTTTCGCGCTTCGCGGAATTGAATGTGATGCAGCTCAATGACACCCACCCGACCGTGGCGGTACCGGAATTGATGCGCCTGTTGATGGATGTCTACCATCTCAGCTGGGATGAGGCGTGGACCATCGTCTCGACCTCGACCGCCTACACC
Source organism: uncultured candidatus Brocadiaceae bacterium (assembly GCA_964415495.1). GTDB lineage: Bacteria > Planctomycetota > UBA11346 > UBA11346 > UBA11346 > CAYQAQ01. The sequence goes on from CAYQAQ010000274.1 coordinate 2,717, forward strand.
AATCACACGCTGTTGCCCGAAGCCTTGGAGAAATGGTCGGTTGATCTGTTTCGCCGCCTGCTGCCGCGCGTGCTCGACATCATTTTCGAGATCAACGCCCGCTTCATGCGCCAGATCGCGTTCAAGTGGCCCGGAGACACCGCGCGCCAATCGCGCATGTCGATCATCGAAGACGGGCCCCATCCGCAGGTGCGCATGGCCTGGCTGGCCATCGTCGGCTCGTTCTCGGTCAATGGCGTGGCGGCCTTGCACAGCGATCTGCTGACCAAGACCCTGCTGAAAGATTTCCACGCGCTGACGCCGACCAAATTCAACAACAAGACCAATGGCGTGACGCAGCGGCGCTGGATGGCGCTGTGCAATCCCGGACTGTCGACCTTGATCGACGACACCATCGGCGATGGCTGGCGTACCGACCTGGCCAAGCTGCACGATCTGATACCCCACGCGAACAAAGCGGATTTCCGCGCCCAATTTGCCGCGATCAAGCTCGCCAACAAGGTTGATCTGGCGCGCATCGTCAAGGCGGAGTGCGGCGTCACGTTTGATCCGACGGCGATGTTCGATGTGCAGGTCAAGCGCATCCACGAATATAAGCGCCAGTTGCTGAATGCCCTGCACGTGGTGCATCTGTATGATCGTCTCAAGCGCGGCGATACCCAGAACTGGACCAACCGCTGTGTGCTCTTCGGCGGCAAAGCAGCGCCGGGTTACGCCATGGCCAAGCAGATCATCAAGCTCATTGGCAACATCGCCGATGTGGTCAACAACGACCCCGATATCGGCGGCCGCCTGAGCGTGGCGTACATTCCGAATTATCGCGTCTCTCTGATGGAGCGCATCTGTCCGGCCGCGGACTTGTCGGAGCAGATTTCCACCGCCGGCAAGGAAGCGTCGGGCACCGGCAACATGAAGTTCATGATGAACGGCGCCCTCACCATCGGCACGCTCGACGGTGCCAATATCGAGATCCGCGAAGAAGTCGGCGACGAACACTTCTTCCTCTTCGGCAAGACCACCGACGAGATCACCACCCTGCGTCCGACCTACGATCCCAAGGCGGTGATCGCCGAGAATGCGGATCTGGCGCGCGTGCTGGAACTGCTCGGCAGCGGTCACTTCAATCAGATCGAACCCGGTATTTTCAACGACATCCTCAGCTCGCTCAGCGAATGGGGCGATTACTGGCTGACCTGCGCCGACTTCGGCGATTACCTGCGCGCCCAGGGCGAAGCCGCCACGGCGTACCGCGACCAGGACCGCTGGGTGCGCTCAGCGATCATGAACACCGCGTGCAGCGGCAAGTTCAGCACCGACCGTACGATGCACGATTACAATCGGGAGATCTGGAAGCTGCCGGCCATCGCTGCGACATGATGGGGCTCCGGCTCGGCCGTTGGCCTCACGCTGCGGCCCACTTCGCTCGCGCTGGAACGGAGCGCGCAGCCGAAGCGCGCGGCCGCAACCGGAGCGTGAGCGAAGCGAACCGCAGCCGCCCACGATGATCCTGCTTGGTCGCCACCGACCTGGGCGTACCGTTGCGGCATGCTGCTCGCTCTGCACGGCTTTACCGAAAACGATCTGACCTGGCGCGATGTGCTAGGTCAGCGCGACGACCTGCTGACGCCGTTGTTGCCGGGACATGGCTGGAAGCCGTGTCCGACGACGGCCTCGTTGGAACAACTCGCGGATGATCTGGCGGCACAGCTGGGCGATACGCCGGGCGATGTGATCGGCTATTCGATGGGCGGACGGCTGGCCTTACTGCTGGCCCTGCGCCACCCGCAGTGCGTGCGCAAGTTGGTGCTGATTTCGAGCGGACCCGGATTCAAGGACAGCGAGCTGCAAGGTTCGCGGCGAACGCATGAGATGGCGTTGGCCGAAACGTTGGAAGACGACGGGCTCGGTCCGTTCGTTTCGATGTGGGAGCAGAATCCGATTCTCAAGCCGCATCGGCCGTTTTCACGCGCCATGGCCGAAGATCTGCGCTACCGCCGTATGCAGCATGATCCGCTCGGCCTGGCTGGTGCGCTGCGCCAGCTCGGAGCCGGAGCGATGCCCAATCTGTGGAACCGCCTTGGCGAGATTGCCATCCCGACGCTGCTGGTGGCGGGAGCCGCGGATGCGCGCTACGTCGGCGTGATGACCGAGATGGCAACCTTGATGCCGGATGC
>CAYQAQ010000275.1:0-4878 GCA_964415495.1 uncultured candidatus Brocadiaceae bacterium
GTCACCTATCTCACCATCGCGGCGCTGTTTCAGCTCGCCGATGGCGGGCAAGTGGTCGCCGCCGCCGTGCTGCGGGGCCTCAGCGACACCGCCATGCCGATGATGATCGGCGTGCTCGGCTATTGGGGCATCGGCCTCAGCACGGCCTATATTTGCGGCTTCGTGCTGGAGATGGGCGGCGTGGGGATCTGGCTGGGGCTGGCCTGCGGGCTGGTCGCGGTGGCGGTGACGCTGTGCATCCGCTTTGCGATGAGGGAGCGGCTCGGCCTGGTGTGAGCCCATGCGGCGGACGGCGCGCGCAAATGTCCGCCGCCGCACACGCCCGTCACCTATAGCGGCGAATGCTCCCCATCGGTGAGAGGCTCGGCTTCCTCCGTCACATCGTTCTCCACCACCTGCGGGGCGCTCCAGAGCAGCGCCGTCCCCAACGTCGCCGCCAGCACGGATGCGCCGAGCACCGCAATCTTGGCCGCGTCGAAATCGGCCGGCATGGGAAAAGCCTGTCCGGCGATGAACAGCGACATGGTGAAGCCGATCCCCGCCAGCGCCCCGGCTCCGGTGAGCTGCCGCCAGCCATAGCTGTCCGGCTTTTCCGCCAGCCCCAGCCGCACCGCCAGAAGCGCAGCGGACAGCAGCCCGAGCGGCTTGCCGATCACCAGCGCCGCAGCGATCGCCAGCATCAGCGTCTCATGCCCGGCAATGACGCTGGGCGAGAAGGCGACGCCCGCATTGGCGAAAGCAAACAGCGGCAGCACGATATAGCTGGCGCGCGCGCCAGCATGGCGAAGCAGCCTGTCGGCGGGCGATTCGATGCGGTCGTTGATGGCATCGAGCGCGCGCAGCGCCGGCAGCGAGGGGCCGTGGCGCAGGGCCTCGCCGCCGCGCGCCGCCTCGGCCATCAGAATGGTGTTCGCCTGGGTGGTCAGCGCCCGCAAATTCGGCGCCGGGCGCGTCGGGATGAACATGGCCAGGATGACGCCGGCCAGCGTTGCATGCAGGCCGCTGGCATGGATCGCGGCCCAAAGGCCCATACCCACCAGCAGATAGAGAGAAACGCGGTAGAAATGCGCCCGGTTCATCAGCGCCAGGGTCAGCACGAAAAGCCCCGCCAGCGCCAGATAGCCCGGATTCAGATCGGTGGAATAGAACAGTGCCACCACCAGGATCGCGCCGATATCGTCGACGATGGCCGCCGCTGTCAGGAAGATCCGCAAGGCGACGGGCACCTTGTCACCCAGCATGACGATGAGGGCGATGGCAAAGGCAGTGTCGGTCGCCATTGGCACGCCCCAGCCGCGCATCCACGGCCCTGCGGGGACGATCAGCAGATAGATGACCGCAGGCACTACCATCCCGCCGATGGCCGCCGCGATGGGGAGGGCTGCGGATTTGCGGCTGGCGAGATGGCCGACGGTGAATTCGCGCTTGATCTCAAGGCCCACCACCAGGAAGAAGATGGTCAGCAGCCCATCATCGATCCAATGCCGCAGCGACATGCCGAATTCGGCCTCACCGAAGCGGAACCCGAGAAACTGCTCCCAGAAGGCTTCGAAATCCTGGCTGACCGGTGAGTTGGCCAGCATCACCGCCAGAACGGTGGCGAAAAACAGCAACAGCCCGGCGGAGGGTCCCCAACTAACGAAATCCAGCGCCGCCGTCCGGACGCGATGGCCGAGCCTGCCGAGCAGTGCGTCCGATAGCGAGCTGGCGTCCCACGGCCCGTCATAGCGGCGGCTGTTGATGAAGAAGGTGGGGGTCACCTTCACACCGCTCGCCCTGGCGGACGCTTCGTCCTCGGCCACCCGCCGGCGCGCCAGCTCGGCATCCTCCGCCGCCATCTCCGTATCCGCCTCGGCGAGCCGCAAATCGGCCGCGATGGCGATGAGATCCGCCTCGGTCAGGTGTTCCGAGCGCGACATCAGCGCCACATGCACCCGCCAGAACTGCTCCGGATCGGTGGCGCGCTCGACCAGTTCCGCCGCCCGTCGGGCGATGTCGCTGCCGGTCAGCGGGCGGTGGCGGAACACATAGCGCAGCCGCTCGCCCATCTGGTCGCGCAAAGTGGCGATCTCGTCATTGGCGGCCCGGCACTGGGGGCAGGCATAGCTGCCATATTCGACCAGCGTCATCTCGGCATTGAGGGGGCCGAGCGCATGGTCGCGGGCGGGGTCAACGGGACGGTCGAGCCGGTTTGCCGGGGAGGGCTGGGGCATGGATGGCGCTCATCGTGAGGCGGCGGGATGCGCAGGCGAGGGTGCGACTAGGGATTATGCGTGCTGAGCGCGGCGAGCGGAAGGCATGACGAGGCGGGCGCAGCTATGCGCTTGTAGATGAGCGGCGCGGCGAAGGGGATGTTGGGGGTTTTGGAGGCGACGCCCGCTTTCACATCGTCTAAGAAAAGAATTTAAAAACAACAAATTAGATTCCGCTCTGCTCTTTTGTACCAACAAAGATACCATCGAAATCTAATTTGTCCGTTGTGCCAAATCTCTCCAGTCCCGCCGAGTGTGATCAGTATTCGGATCTCCACAGAAAATTTCATCCTGTCCGCCTCGCGTTTGCACCTGCCTTCTCCAGCCGAGATGATCAATTCCAAACCAGCGGACCATGCCTGAATCGACGGCAAAGGTAAAAAGCCCCGTGCAAGCGTGCCCCTTTGGCCGCCATCCACTCGCTGAGTGACCGAAGCCTGTATCCCTTTGGGGCCAGAGCGCGGGCGTGCCGCTATGGCTGCATGCTGCATGCTGCATGCTGCGATTAATTCCTTTGGCATGTAAGCGCGATCTGCGGTCTGCTACTCAGCGGAACCGTCAGTGGAGCATCCAGGCGGGCGCTTTGGTTCAAGCCGGGAAAGCTCGCGGCGGCTGAGCGGCTGGCGCGCTCAATCGCTCGCTGGTATGCCTGGGCAAGGGCTTTCGGCGCTCGGCGGCGGTCATGGCGATGAACGTGAGATGCAGTGGGCCGAGCTTTTCGTCATAAGCGCGGAGTCGCCGGCCGGCGAGATCGCGACTTGGATTTTAAGTCCAAGAACGTATAGAAACGTGTAGCGAAATCAGTGGTTTAACCGGACGCCCGTTGCACCGTCCTCACCACAGTGCTGCACAGTTCAGGACCGATCCCCGCAAAATCCCCGCACTGCAGATCAGAGGAAATCGAGTGCCGCAAATCGGCTAACCGTCGCCAAAGGGACGGAAGTCGCGATGCTTGCATGAAGCAAGATTCACAAGCAAGGGATCGGCGAAAATGACCTGGCTGCGGAATTGCTCACAGCCAGCAGATTCGTGCTTGGTTGTGAGCACGGCGATTGCGGCCTCCATTTCCACTGTAGCAGTTCGTGCAGCTGGGAGACGAAATGGTCGTTGATGCGCGCCAGCAGATCGGCGAGGAAGACCTGCGGGTTAAGACCGAAGAGCCTGCCCGTCTGGATGAGCGTCCTCGCGTCGGCGACGATCTCCCTGCCAGCATCGGAGCCGGCGAAGAGGATGTTTTTGTGTTTACGCAGAGCTATCCAAAAGAGGAGCAACTGGACCCTCGCCGCTCCGACCGCGGCGGTCAGCACGCCGCCGCATCTATACGCTCATCGAGCCGGCCGAGCTCAATGACATCGATCCGCGCGGCCGGCTTGCCGATGTGCTCACTCGCTTGGCTGATCACCCCGCCAGCCGTGTCGCCGAACTGCTTTCCTGGATTGGCGGAACCCGCAATTCAACGCAAAAGCCGCTTGATCCATGCTGGTTAAATCCTGGGCATCCCCCAGATGCTTACACATCAAACTCATTCCGAACTGCCGTGTCGTTGAGGGGCATCTACATGGGAGGTTCAACGCCTCCGATCGGCGCATGCAACCCGGTCTGACCCGCCAGAGCCGCGGCCGGCTGATCATCTTGCCCGCTGATGCCAACCGCCAAAGCCCGCGCCTCCTCTCAGCATTCTCACCGATAGGGTCGGAGCGGGTAGACGAAAGGCGATTGCGGCGTGCCGGTCGCCTCATTTTCCGCATAGCGCTCAGCGGATCGGATCATGCTGGAAAGCATACGGTCCTCCCAGTCGGTTCCCTGCGGGAGAAAGCCCAGCTCATCCGCCCGCTCGCTCACAGCCTGCTCGGGATCGGCTGCGCGCCAAGGCCAGCTGCTGGCCTGACCGCCGGTCTCGGAGAGCTCCTGCAAATAAGCATCGCGGAACGTGTTGTAAGCCGCCTCCGCCGCAGCCCTTTTCTCCGCGATTACCGAAGCCGGCTCGCCGTTGTCGACCGCCAGCCGGTAAGCCTCCAAGGCGGAGTTCGCCTGCTCCCAATTGCCGGTCAAGCCTTGTGGGGTCGGTTCGTCCTCGAACAGGCCGGCGAGTTGCCCGAAGGCCTGGGTGGCGATCAGCGCGCCGCCGAGCAGGAGCATAGGCTTGGCGAGATTTGCCGGCGATGGCGTATCGCCGCCGCGCAGCTTGCCGAGGTCATTGCGGGCGCTCTTGCCCGCATACCATGTGAAGGCGCCTTGAGACGCGGCGGCAAAACTCGTGATCACGCCGCCTGTGGTATTACCCGAGGTGAACTGCTCGACTGCGGTGGCTCCGGTGTGCGACGTCCACACGCCACTGGTCACGGTGAGCACCCAGCTTCCGGCGTTGCGCGTCCATTTGATCGGGGCGCGAGTGGACCAATTCACGCCCGCAATCCCGCCACCGGCTTCCGCCGCCGTGGTTCCGGTGAGGATGGCATTTGTCGCCCCGAAACCGGTCATGACCGTCATCTCGCCGATCTGTAGAGCGAGCGGCTTGGCGGGATCATAGTAATAGCCGCCCGAGAGCGCCCAGTCGGCGAAGACGTAGTTATTGATGAAATAGGTGCCCAATGTCGCGCTGAGATAGCCGCGTCCCCAAGGCATC
>CAYQAQ010000276.1:0-4870 GCA_964415495.1 uncultured candidatus Brocadiaceae bacterium
GACCACCACCGGCCGGCGCAGGAGCGAGCGCGCGGCGAGGTGAATATACGTTAGCATTCGCATCATGGGGCTCCTACGTCCTCCTCGCGACTGCGTTTAAATATCGGCCAGTTGTGGGAGAGAGCCGGAAGACGGCGGTCCGAGGCTGGATTTCCGGGAGCGCTCCTACACTGCGCCCCACGCATGCCGGTGATCCCTCCCATCGACACCCCCCGCCACACCTATGACGTCATCGTCATTGGCGGCGGCCACGCGGGCATTGAGGCGGCGGCGGCAGCGGCACGTCTGGGCTGTCGGACGGCGATGGTGTCGGGCAATCTCGACACCATCGGCAAGATGAGCTGCAATCCGTCGATTGGTGGTCTGGCCAAGGGCCAGCTAGCGCGGGAGGTCGATGCGCTGGGCGGGCTGATGGGGCAGGCGACCGATGCGACGGGCATCCAGTTCCGGCTGTTGGCGCGCTCCAAAGGTCCGGCGCTGTGGAGTCCGCGCGCGCAGTGCGACAAGGCGGCCTACGCGGCGTGGATGAAGCAGGAGCTGGAAGAGATGCCCAACGTGTTCCTGGTCCAGGGTGAGGCCTGGGATCTCACGCTGCAGGATGGTGCGTCTGTCATCACTGGCGTCACGCTGCGCGACGGTCGCCAGCTGCGCGCGCCGCGCGTGGTGGTGACCACGGGGACGTTTTTGCGCGGCTTGATGCACCAAGGCGACAGCAAAACCGGTGGCGGGCGTATGGGCGATGGGCCGAGTCAGGGGTTGTCGGCGACCTTCGAGCGGTTGGGGCTGCGCCTGATTCGCCACAAGACCGGAACGCCGTGTCGGATTCATGCGGACAGCATCGACTGGAGTCGGTGCGAAGAGCAGCCCGGCGATACGCCGCCACCAGCGTTTTCATTTCTGACCACCGCCTTGCCGCAGGTGCAGATTCCGTGCTGGAGCACGCGCACCACGCCGGCAGCGCATGATCTGATCCGCGGCAATCTCGATCGCGCGCCGATGTATAATGGCCAGATCGATTCGATCGGTCCGCGCTATTGTCCGTCGATTGAGGACAAGGTGATGCGCTTCGTCGACAAGACCGAACATCATATCTTCCTGGAACCGGAAGGTCGCGACACCAAGGAAATCTACGTCAATGGTCTGAGCACCTCGCTGCCCATCGATGTTCAGGATGGTATTCTGGCGGCGATTCCCGCGCTCGCGAACGCGCATGTGCTGCGCTACGGCTACGCCGTCGAATATGATGTGGTCGCTCCTGATCAGGTCGATCATCGCCTGGAATGCCGGCGCATCGCGGGGCTGCATTTTGCAGGCCAGATCAATGGCACCTCCGGCTACGAAGAAGCCGCCGCGCAAGGGCTGATCGCCGGTGCCAATGCGGCCTTGAGTCTGCTCGGCCAACCACCGTTGATGATTTCGCGTGCCGATGGCTATATCGGGGTGCTCATCGATGACTTGGTGACGCGGCAGCCGGAAGAGCCGTACCGCATGTTCACCTCGCGGGCGGAGCACCGCCTGCATCTGCGCGCTGACAACGCCGACCGTCGACTGACGCCACTGGCGGCACGCTGCGGTCTGGTAGCAGCCCGTCGGGCTGAGCTGGTCGCTGAGCTGGAAGGTGCTGTCGCCGCTTTGCGCGCCACGGTCGATGACGTCACCGCGCGACGCATCGCCGGCGAAGGTCTGGATCACGACGCCACCGCGCTGCTGGTCCCCGGCCTGGCGACCGCCCCCGCTCGCGTCGCCGAACAGGTGTGGATCGAACTGCGCTACCATACCTATCTCGACCGCCACCGCGACCGCATCACCAAGCTCGATCGTTTGCGCGATCTGCCGTTACCCACCGATCTCGATCCGGCGCAGCTGGGCGGCCTCAGTTTTGAAGGGCGCAAGGTGCTGCTGCAGCGGCGTCCGCGTACCTTGGGTGAATGTTCGTCGCTGGCCGGGGTCTCGGCCACCGACGTCGAGACCCTGTGGGCGCATTTGCAACATCGCCTCGGCGCGCAATGACCCTCGGATCACTCTGGACAGAGCCTGGGTATGCGGGGTACACTCTCGTCGACATGCGCTGCGAACGCCAATCTGACACCGTGACGTTCCATTGCCCGTGCGTGGACGGACGAGTCCCCGCCTTGACGGAAATCGCCAATGCCCTGCTGCCCAACGACCGCATCGTGGTAGTCAACCTGGCGGCGGTCAGTCTTTACTCTCGGCGGAATTGTCCTACCTGGTTGAGCTCCAACGCTATACGAACGCTTCCGGGCGCACGCTGCGCCTGGCCCAAGTCGGCCCCGATGATATCCGCAAGGTCCTGGCCATCACGCGCCTAGACCGTTTGTTCACCTTCAGCGACGAAACGACGACGTAGACCATGGATGCTTCCCACCCCAGCGATTCCGGCACGTTCCCCTGGATCCAAGGCCGCCCGCGCAAAGACCCGGCCCTCGACATGATGGTGCGCCCGGAAATCAACGCCTGGCGTATGTTCCGCATTCTCGGCGAATTCGTCGACGGCTTTCAGACCCTGAGTGAAATGCCGAAGGCCGTCGCCATCTTCGGTTCGGCCCGTACGAAAAGTGACGATCCGTATTACAAAGCCGCCGAAGAAATCGCACGTCGATCGGTGTTGCGCGGCTTCCCCGTTATCACCGGCGGTGGTCCGGGCATCATGGAAGCCGGCAATAAAGGTGCTTTCGAGGCCAACGGCCAGTCTGTCGGCCTGTCGATCCGGCTGCCGATGGAGCAGAGCTCGAATCCCTACATCAACGTCAATCTCGACTTTCATTATTTCTTCGTGCGCAAGGTGATGTTTCTCAAGCACACCAGCGCCGTGGTGATCATGCCGGGTGGTTTTGGTACTCTCGATGAGTTATTCGAAACCGTCACCTTGGTGCAGACCAATAAGATCGCCCCCATGCCGCTGGTGCTCTACGGCCGGACCTTCTGGCAGGGCATGTTGGATTGGATCAAAGGCACGATGGAAGAACGCCATCAGTACATCAGCCATGGTGACATCAACCTGATGACGGTGGTCGATTCGGTGGATGAAGCGATGGAAGCCCTGTCGGCGGCCACCTGGGAAAACTCCGGGATTGGCGATATCACGCCAGAATAGTCCGATTCTCGGGCGCTAGCACCTCCCGATCCGGGATAACCGCTAGCGCCCGCACGTCAGCTCGCTAGGACCCCATCCATGGCCAACGGCAGCGACTCCATCAAGCCCGAAACCGCCCATTTCGACCCGACAGTCGAACATGCTCAGGCCTTGTTTCGGGAGATCTGGCACGATCTGGAGGCCAGCTTCGGTCGCGATGCCCTGCGCTTTCCGAAGGAGATCATCTGGCTCAATGGTGCCCCGGGCTCGGGCAAGGGCACCAATACCCCGTTCATCCTACGTGAACGCGGCATCACTGCCGGGCCCATCGTCGTCGCTGATCTGCTCAACAGTCCCGAGTTCAAACGCATCAAGGACAGCGGCAATCTCATTGGCGATCGCGAGGTCATCAGTGTCCTTCTGCGGCGTCTGCTCGATCCGGTCTACATCAATGGCGTCGTCGTCGACGGCTTCCCCCGCACCAAGGTGCAGGTCGAATGCCTGAAGTTGTTCTACCAGCACATGCTCGCCTTACGCCGGGCCTTCGCGACGACCTCGGCAGCGATGCACTTCCCTTCCCCGGTGTTCCGCATCACCGTGCTCTACGTCGAAGAGAAGGAATCGATTGAACGCCAGCTCAAGCGCGGCCGCCAGATCATCGCGCATAACCAGCGCGTACGCGATACCGGCGTGGGCGACTTACTCGAAGAGCGCGCCACCGACACCAGTGAAGACGCGGCACGTAAGCGCTATCGTATTTTCAAAGAAGCGGCTTTCCACGCCCTCAACGACCTCAAGCGCCACTTCCACTTCCATATCATCAACGCCCAAGGTGATCTGAAGTCGGTTGAACAGAATATTCAAAACGAGTTCCAATATCAGAGCGCGCTCGAACTCGACCACGCCACGCTCGATCTGATCAATCAGATCCCCCTCGCCAGCGACATCGTGCTCAACGCCCGGCAGAATCTGGTGCGCCGGCTGGAATCCTACGAATCCGAGCACAACGACTTATTCCGCAAAGTCCTGGACATGATGGCGCACGAGATGATGCCCGTGATCCTCAACCACGCGATCACCGGCCTGTGCAAGATCACCACCGAAAACGAGCTTTTCGCTAACCCGACCGCGATCGCCATCCTGATCGACGTGTGCAACGAACGCGGCTTCCGCGCCACCGCCACGGTCGAGGCCCGCGATATTCCCAGCCGCATCAACCCGCACACCAACGAGATCTTCTGCATCAAGCGGCCGCGCTACCGCTTTGAAATCCGCTTCCAGGGTTCGGTGATTCGCCGCGGGCATTGAGGACGAATCCTTCCCCGCACCGATCCTTGTTCCAATGGGGATCGGTCGAAAAGCGCGTTCAGCCTTCTGGAGCCGCGCTCGGGATCATAACCCGGAACGGTTCCGTGATGCCCACCCGCACGGCGTAGCCTTGCAGACGCTGGATGACGGCTTCGGTTACCTCCTGTCCTTTGCCGACCAAAAGTAACCCGGCGCGGGTGCGGACGTCTTCGTCGACCACCATGCCGAGTTGCAATTCGCCACTGCGGATAGCGCGGACTTGGCGACCGTTGTCGCCGTGATCCATGCCGGCGACCGCCTCGAGATACGTGGCGAAGCGCGACCCCAAGCGACTACGCAAGCTCGCAATCGCGGCGGCTCCGGATTGACCCTGGGCAATAAGCAGGTCCATCTGCAAGGCCACATGCAGCATGCGGGCGCCTTCAGCAACACTCCCATCACCGAGACCAGCTTCCTTCACCGCGGGCT
>CAYQAQ010000277.1:0-4868 GCA_964415495.1 uncultured candidatus Brocadiaceae bacterium
CTCGGCGCCTGCGGCGGCCTTGACCGCTGCGCGCGACGGGTGCGGAGGGCTCCACCAGGAGCCTCACCATGGCACGTTTCCATTCCCTCTTCGTCTACACGCTGGCACGCGAGAATCTGCGCGACATCGCTCAGATAACTGCATACATGCACAGGGCGACTGCTGCAGCACCGGGAAAATCGCCACCGCAGGTGGCCCCGGTGCGGAAGCACCAAGCCCCCCTCGATTTACAGCCGGTCCTCGATTTCCTCGAAGAGGATGATATCGCCGCTGACCATCACCAGCAGGCGCTCTTCCTGTTCCTGGCGACCGTTCATCGAGAACAGACGACCCAGGAAAGGAATGTGGCTGAGGAAGGGCACGCCCTGGTGCGCACGCGAGCTCAGGCCATTGGTCATGCCACCGATGAGCAGGCTGCCACCATCGGGAATGGTGACCGAGGTGCGCACCGAGGAATAGATCAACTGCGGAATCAACAATGGGTTACCACCGGCAATGGCGAAACCGGAAGTTACGACATTACCACCGGGGAAGGCGTTCGGTGTCACCGGCGCACCGAAGCGACGCCACTGATCCACCTGGGCATTGGTCGGCCGCAAGGTCATGGTGATGTACTTCTTGTCAGCCGAGGCCACGGCCTGGACGTCGAGGACGGTGCCATATGACAAGATCGAAACGATGGGATCGAACTGACCTTGGACGACATTGTAGTCGGCCACGTAGCTTTGCTGATTGATGTGCACCATGTGGGCCTGCTGACCGTTGAACAAGGTGACATCCGGTTCCCACACCACGTTGCCGCGGCGTTCCTTTTCAACGGCATGGAGTACAGCCGAGGCAAAGAGCCCGTTCGCTGCCCCAAACCACTGGGAGTTCAATCTCAGGCCATCATTAGGGCTCGTCGGTCCGAAAGGACGGGTGCCCGGATAGAGCAGGGTCGCGAGACTGTTGTCGACCGCGGCACCGGTCCGATAGGCCCCACTTTGATTGTAAGCACCGAGATCGCCGACCTGGTTCGGTGCAATTGGCAGTGGATCGGCAGGATTAGAGAAACGGCCCAAGCCTCCGAAATCGTTCCACGCCACGCCGATCTCTTCCATCAAGGAATTCTCGACCGAAAGGAATTTGACCTTGACGTGGATCTGAGTGCCGCGCTGGTTGCGCAGCTGGCGCAGCAGCTCTTCAACCTGAGCGTGGATATCCGCCGATTGGGTCACCACCATCGAACCTTGGAATTCGCCGATCGCCGCGCCGCTTTCACCACCCCAGGTGCCAGGGGCGACCACGCGCTGGATGATGTCGACGAATTCGTCGAGTTCCGGCGGCTGGTCGTCCTGCACCGGCGGCAGCAGACGCGAACCCGTGCCGCCCGGTTCGGGGATGTCGAGATCCGGACCAGGGAACATGGTCAGGCCTTGGAGCAGGTCGCGCACATCGTACAGCTTCATGTAGGTCGAGCCGCGCAGGCCGGTCTGGTCGCTGACGTAGATCGCTTGATCGCGCATCACGTAATTGAGCGAGGTCAGGCGCATCACGTAGTCGAGCACGTAGCGCAAGCGCATGCCTTCGACGCGCAGGGTGACCGGGGGCACGGCGCCACCGGCAATGACCTGGGGATCGATGACGAAATTGACGTTGGTGATGCGCTGGAGGAACGCGATCACGTCGATCAGGTCAGTATCCTGGAAGTCGAGGGTGATTTCCTGATCCAAGGCTGCGTTGATCGACTGGCGCCAGGGATCGCCTTCGCCTTCGTTGAGGCCGTGCGTCGGTGCGGACCGGCGCGCGTCGATTTCATGCCAGTCGTGGCTGTAGGTCAGCAGTTCGAGCTGGGGCAGCATCGCGGTACGGATCTGCTCGGACATGAGCTTGTGCTCTTCGTCCCAGCGATCGGCGGTGACTTGGCGCAGGTAGACGTGGCGTTCACGCCGGCTCCTGACCAGCAGGTCGTGAGCCTGGTCTTCAGCGCGGTTGATCTTGAGGATCTGTTCGCAGAGCAGGATGGCCTCGTCGTAGTCGCGACGTTCGCGCGCCTTGAGTGCGCGATTGTACATCGCGGTAATGCGATCGCGCTCCAAGCGCAGGCTCGCTTCGCGGATCTGCTGCTGGCGATCGACGGCAGCGGCATTGCGCGCGCTGGCTTCATCGAGCTCCTGCTTGGCCTTGCGCGTGCGGGTCTCTGACAGCAAGCCTTCGACGCGGCGCTGTTCGGCCTCTTTGCGCTCATCGGCGTAGGGCAGGGATTCCAAACGGATGTGCGCGAGCTGGAAGCTGCGTTCAGCTTCGCGGAAGTCGCCGCCGGCGAGATGCTTGCGGCCTTCTTCGATGCGGCTCTGTGCCTCGGCCCACAACCGCTGCTGGTTGACGGACAGCTGATCCGCGAGTTGGTTGACGTAGACCGAGCGGGCGTCGCGGCTGTGACCGGACAGCGCCTGGGCGTTGGCGAGTTCCTTGCGGAAGTCCTCGCTGTCAGGCTGATAGTCAACCGCAGTCGTGAAATGGCGGATGGCGTCGTCCAACCGGTTCTCTTGCACCGCGCGGCGACCCATCTCGGCGTGGTAGCTGGCAGCGACCTCGCGGCCTTGGCGATGGACGTCGGCTTCCCTGGCGAAGTCGGCCAGGGCGGCTTGCGCATTGGGATTCGGTGCGGGTAGTGGCGGCGGTGTTTCCGCTGCGGTCAGACCGGCGCTGAGTCCAGCGCTAAGTCCAGCGAAAGCGAGCAGGGTCGCGCTGAAGCGACGGCTGGTCAGGGTGGCAAGGCGGTGCATGGGCGTGGGGCTCACAGGCGGTCCTCCGCTTCTTGGTAGTCGATGATGCGGACGTTGGCGAGCAGGAACAGCCGCTCGCGCTGGTGATAACGACCTCGGGTGCCGAAGAGGCGACCGAGGAAGGGAATGTGGCCAAGGAAGGGCACCTTGGCGCTGGCGAATTCGTCGATGGTGCCATTGAAGCCACCCACCATCAGCGAGCCGCCGTCAGGGACGCGAATCGTGGTCGACACGGAGTCCAACTTCACATTGGGCAATTCGATGGGGAAGGGCAGATCGGGAACGAACAAGCCACCCAAACTACCGGCGGGGATCACACGCGGCGCGGAGATCAGCTCGGTGAAGAAGGTCACGGTCGCGATACTTGGACGGAATTCCATCGTCACCGACTTGCGATCGGCGCTGACGTACGGCTTGATGTCGAGGCTGGCCCCGACGGTCAGCACTTCAATAACCGGATCGAGATTGTTGTTCACCACCGCGTAATCGGCGATGTAGGCGTACTGGTTGCCGACAAACACGTTGCCGCGCACGCCGTTGAGCGTGGTCAGCTCAGGCCGGGCCAGGATGCGGCCCTGACTCTTACGTTCGACCGCCGTGAGGACGGCGGAGTACTGCGGATTGCCTAACCGCAGCATGCTGAGATTCAGGCCCGTACCTTGGGTCGCCGGCTGGACCAGAGTCGACACGCCGGGAAGCCGGTTGTTGGCGTTGGCGCTCCAGCGCCCGGAATTATTCCGATATTCGCCACCCAACGGCGTGGCGAGTCCGTCGGCCGACACCAGATTCTGAGCCGAGCCCCAGTTGACACCGATTTCCTCCAGGGCGTAATCGCTGACGGTCAACCAGCGCGCGGCCACATGCACCGCCAGCGCATTGGCATTGGCCTGCGAACGGAAAAACTCCTGCAGCAGCTGATGTTCGCGCCGGGGCGCCGTGACATACAAATGATTGCCACGGATCTCGATAGCATTGGCCGGATCTTCCCAGGTGCTGGGCGAGACCGCCATGCGGATCAGATCCACCACATCTTCGGGCGCGAGCTGCTCAGGGCCGTCATTGGCGGGTGTGAAGAGCGTGAAGCCACCAGCATCACCACCGCCAGCAGTGAAGGCGACCGCTAAGCCCGGTTGGTCATAGGGAACGCGCACCAGGAAGGAGACATCGTACACCGACAGCACCCGGTTGCGGATGACTTCGCCACCGAAATACACCGCACCGAGATGCAGTTCCCAGCCATGGCTGGACATCTGCCCCAACCAATTGAGCACATGATCGATGCGCATGTCGGTCACGCGCAAGGAGATCGGCGGAGCACCCTGGGCATAGACCGCGGGGTCGACAACGAGATTGAACTGCCCCTGCCGCGCCAACACGGCGAGGGCCTCATCGAGCGGAGCTTCGTCGAAGGTCAGCGTCACGCGCTGGCTGAGGAGATCGATCAGCCGTTCTTCCCACGCTTCCAGCTCCGTTGATTCGCCGGCGAAGGTCAAGGATTCGCGGCGGCGATCGAGCCAGTCCTCCGGATAATTGGGGCGGCCATCCCAGCCGGTGGGGATCAGCGCGTCTTCGATGCGGCGATGGGTTTCGCGCAAGCGCGTCGCCCGTTGCACATCGAGATCGGCGGCCCGTTGGCGATGCACGTCAGCCAGCAAGGACTCGTAGAGCGCTTCCGCCTCGACATCGCCCGGCAGGTCGCGCACCAAGGCGCGAGCCTCGGCCAGAGCGCGTTCAAACAACAGGCGCCGCTGCAAGCCGCGGATACGCTCGATGCGTTCGGCCCGGACGCTCGCCTGCCGTTGGCGTTGATCTTCAGATGCCTCGGTCGCGGCGGACAAGGCCGCCGCGCGCTCGGCGGCCGCGGCCTGCGTGAGGGCCACGTCGACCTGCGGTTCGATCTCACTGATCAAATGCTCGATACGCGCCAGATCCGCGCGCAGATCCTGGGTCGCATCAATGCCGATCAGCGTGCCGCGCGCTTGTTCGAGCGCTTGGCGGGCAGCGTCTGGCCGACCTTGGCGCGCCAGCAGTTCCGCCCGCTCGGTGGCGGCGCGGGCTTCCACGACCCGCACTTGGCGCTCCACCGCCGCCATATCGACC